>JAHJAQ010000022.1 GCA_018813975.1 Microcaldota archaeon | reverse complement strand
TTGTAACATTTTCAAAAACTTTTAAATCGCCAAAGTCAATAAAGGCACAGATTGAATAATTTTCCAGGATGTGTCGCCTTAGTTCTTTCCCATATTTTGCTTTCAGCCAAATGCTTGGGAGAATAAATGACATTAACCCCTTCTCTTTGAGTATACTGGACGCTTTTTCAAGAAACAAAATGTATAAATCTAATCGCCCACCAATGTGAGAGAAATTTTTGAAAAAATAATCTTTTTCATCTTTTTTTATCTGTTCCACTTTTACATAGGGTGGGTTTCCAATGACAATGTCAAATCCCCCATTTTCCATTATTGTTTCGAATTCTTTGTTCCAGTTGAATGCTTTTTCGGTTATTGTGGAGTCGTCTATTAGGCTGTTGCCGTTTTTGATGTTCTCTTGGAGTTTTGGTAGTTTATGTTTTTTATCCGTAGTTTTAAGCAAGAGGTTGAGTTGGGCGATTTCAACTGCTTTGGAATCCAAATCAACGCCGAATAGGTTGTTTTTGATTATTTGGTCTTTTACGGTGGCGAATACTTTTTGGCTTTCTGGGTCTATAAAGGTTTTTTCTTGCCAACCTTTTTGTTTGTAATAGTTATAGATTTCGTCAAAGGCGCGAATCAGGAAGGAGCCGGAGCCGCAGGCCGGGTCTAATACTTTTATTTTTTGGAGTTCTTCGATGGTTTTGCATTCTTTTAGTTTTTCTCCAAGCGTGTTTTTGACAATGTAGTCGACGATGTAGCGTGGCGTGTAGTATATTCCTTGTTCTTTTCTTTTGGCTTGGCTTTTGTCTTTTCAGCACCAAATCGTCAAAGTTGTTAATAATATATTCGGCCTGTAATAGCAGTGAATCGTATATTTCATTCTTATTTCCTTTACTGTGCGGAAAACCTGAATAAAAACAAGGCGTGCAAGTCCCTCGGAGAAATTTTTCACATTGAAAAGAACTGAATATAAATACCGGGAGTTCCCCAATTAGTTCTTGAGCATAGAATTTAAATGGCTCTTTTATAACCCCCTGAATTAACCTTCCACCTGCTATTTGGGGGCGCCGAAGTGCTAGAGTAATTTTTCGAGATTTTTCTTTAAGGTCTGGCTGTGATACTTCGTCCATTAAATAACACTATTCAGAATAGTTAATAATAATGTGGTTGATTTTTTATCAACCAAAAAGTTTAACTTGAAGTTTTGTTTTCGATTTCATAGTTTAGCTTTAACTTTTGTATTTTCCTATCTGTTTCTAGAATCCATTCTTTGTTTAGTTGGTATTTTTTGTTGTTTTTTTCGACTATTTTTTTGTTTTCAAGCTCTCTTAATGCTTTGAATATTGCTTGATAGCAACAGTTTTTTCCCAGGCGTTTGGTTTTTTCGTGTATTTGTTTTATGCCCAAGGGCCATTCGGTTCCTAAAATTGATTGGATAACTCCGCTGGTTTTAACTTCGTCTTGAATCGTGTGCAAGCCATTTTTGGCATCTGTGCCGTTTTCTATGATTTTTTGGTCTATGGTTTCAATGGTCTGGTTTAACATGCTCTTTAATTGCAGTAGCTCGATTTGACTCATTTTTTCTACCTTATTGTAATTTTGGTTTCCGGGGTTAAAAATAGTGTTTAATCATTTGCGCTAGAGAACGTTTTGGGGGTTTTTAAAGGCCTTGGTTGTTTTTAAATAACCTTTTAAGTTTATTTCAAAATTGTTATATTTATGGATTTGTTGGAAGGAACGGGTTTTGAGGAACTGGCCCGTTTTAGGAATGTTTTGAACCCCTCGGTTTGGCGCATAATCCTGGTTTTGGCCCGCTCAGATGCCCCTTTAACGGTTCATGAGATCGCGATTAGAACCGGTTTGGAACAAGAAAAGGGATTGTATGAGGCAGAGCGAATAATCAATACATTATTGCATCGGGTCAAGGATTTGGACGTGGTTTCGAAGAAAAAAGAGAAGGGAAAGCCGGTTCAATATTTTTTGGAAAAAACCATCTTTTACCCAGGCAATAAAGCAGGCATTTTTGTCCCAATAGAACACGCCAGTAATGTACAAAACTTTGATTGGGTCAGAATGAAAAATATTGACCAAATAAAAATCCTCTTTAAAGTCATGAAAGTGTTATACGATGGCACTAAAATAATTATCCAAAAGAATCGCGATGTAATAAACCACGAATTTGTATTGGACGTGGGAGTGTTACTCAAGGTATTGGATTATTTTGATGATTTAAAACCACAAATCCAGGCGCAGCTTGAAATTTTTAAAAAACTTGTTGAAGAAGAAAAAACAATGCATGGCCCTACTAAGGCAAGCTGGAACAGCTATTTTGGAACAAAACCAATTTATGGCACGGCCTTGCTATTAAGTTATGTGGATAAACGCGCAATGAAAGAAGAATCCATCCAACAGGGAATCAATTTTTTGCTGTCCAGCCAACGAAAAGATGGTTCTTGGGTAGACAAACAAACTGAAAAAGAAATTGAAACAGAGTTTGAATGGGAACAAATTGCAACCGTATTATTTGCCCTGGCAAAACATGCTACTTCAAAAGAGTCCAAAAATGCCCGAAAAAAAGCCATTAACCTGATAACAAATCACTGCATTACAGACGAAAAATCACCCTATTTTGGCATGTGGCACATGAAATTCAAAAATCACGAGCACAGCTATTATAATCCCACAATGCGGCTCATTTACGAACTCGGACGATTAAATCCCCATTTTGTTCATGAAAATTTCCCTTTCGCATTAAAATATATTGAAAAAGGACAACAAGCCGATGGAAGCTGGATAACAGAAGCCATGTATAGAGACCAGCATTTTTCCAGAAGAAAAACCGATTTAATCCGCGGAACCGTAAACGGCGTATTGCTCTTAACAGAAGTGGAAAGAAAACCATTCGACCCACAAACAATAAAAGCAGTTAACTGGTTAACCAAGCAATTTTATGAAATAAAAGAAACCAGCGGACCCTCCTCTTATTCCGTTGCCTGGTTACTATACCGTTTGAGCATGTGGCTTCGAATTAGCTTAAATCGAGGGCAGTTCACAGAAAAAATCTATACTTAGAATTTGAATAGTTTTTTTGCGTTCAAGCCAAGAACTTTCTTTTTCACTGAACTTGAAAGAGCACTTAATTTTATTTTTGTGAGTTCAAATGCAGGGTTTCCATATGGCCAGTCGCTTCCGAACAAAACTTTTTTTTCTCCAGCAATTTTTACGCTTGCTTCAATCATCTCCGGACTTGGCGCTTGAGAACTCACTACAAACGCGTTTTTGTATTTTTTAG
>JAHJAQ010000021.1 GCA_018813975.1 Microcaldota archaeon | reverse complement strand
GAAAAATTAGAAACCATTGACGGAACTGAATACCGGCAATGGAACCCGTACAAAAGCAAATTAGCAGCAGCAATCCAAAAAGGATTGAAAGAAAGCCCTTTTCAATCAGGAACCAATGTATTGTATTTAGGGAGTGCTGAAGGAACCACAGTATCCCACTTATCAGATATTGTCGGAGAAAAAGGCAGTATTATTGGAATTGATTTGAGTGCACGGGTAATGCCTAAGTTTTTGAAATTGTGTGAGTATCGCTCTAATATTGTTCCCATACTAGCAGATGCGAATAAGCCAGAATTCTATTCCAATGATTTGAAAGCGATTTCTTTTCAAGTGCTCTACCAGGATGTTTCCCAACCCAACCAAGCCGAAATCTTTTTGAAAAACAGTCGATTTTTGGAAGCAAATGGAAAAGGATTATTGGTAATAAAAGCAGCCAGTATTGATTCCAGCGCACCTGCTTCCCGAATAGTGAATCGGCAAACCAAAGAATTAAAACCAAGTTTTAACATTATTCAAACAGTCTCTTTAGAGCCATTTGAAAAAGGCCATGCCATAATTTATTGCCAAAAAAAGGATTGACTATGACAAAAACCCCTAAAATGCAAAATGAAACCAAACGCCAAATCGTGCACTATTTGATTGGAAACGCAGTAATCTTATTGTTTGTGGGTTTTTTGTGGGCTGGCTTTGAAAGGGCTGCACTTATTTCCCTATTGATTTTGATATTGGCAATTGGATATGTTATTGCATTGTACATCAAAAAAAAAGGCTCTTTTACCCTATTACAAGAAATTGTTAAACACGTGGAAAGACCGCACGAAAAACACTTTCCCGGAAAACCAGTTTTCTTATTTTTAATCGGCGCGGTTATTGCACTTGCTATTTTTCCCCAAGCCCTTGCCGTACTAGCCGCCTTTATTGTACTAACCTATGGCGATACCATTGCAACCCTGGTTGGCAAATACAAGGGAAGAATAACATTAGTAACCAATAGAACATTAGAAGGAACCATTGCCGGAATCATTATTTCTTCTATTGCACTAGCATTTATCTTTCCTTTTTCACTTGCCATTCCCATTGCCACCATTGGAATGCTAGCCGAATACATTCCAATAAACGACAACATTGGCATTCCCATTGTAGCTGGTTTTGCAGCCACGCTATTGATTTAGAATTAGTGCTAGTTTCAACAGTTCCGATCCGGTCTACTCAGTTACTTTTTCCATTAACAATCGTGGTTCATTGTCACCGTAGTGGTTGTCTTCCCAGCCCGTTATTCGAAATCCTTCTTTTAGGTAAATTATAACTCCGAAAGAATTTTGCGGATGAACCCTAAGATATGCTCTTTTGTAATCCTTGGCTTTTTCCATAATAAGGTGCAAGGCAATTTTTGCATATCCTTTTTTCCTATACTTGGGTGAAATCGTCAAGCCATCCATATAAGCAGAATCTTCTTCCGGCTTATAAGAGACAGTTCCGATGGCCTCTTTGCCTAACAGTACAAAAAAAACTTGGCTCTCGGCCAAATAATTTTTTGCTTCTTCTTCAGTTTCCAAAGCAGAAAAAAACTTGCTCTTACTGGCCCTTTCAAACTCCAAAACCATAGACCAATCATCAGGCTTTGCTTTAACCAAAGAAATGTCTTCCATATATCAATTGGTCAAACAAATGATTTTAAAGTTCTTGCAAAGGATAAATTTTTGTCATTCCATAAATAGTATCGGGTTCTGCAAGAACCCGATAGTATGCGTGTTACACCGGCGCAACGGTGTAGGGCCGGTAGCCTAGCTGGATAGGGCACCAAAAAACTTAGTTATTGTTATTGGGTTTTGTGCTTACCTCCTATTCAAAGGCATCGAAGAGCAAGTTGGTTATCGGGAGTTCGAATCTCCCCCGGCCCGATACTAATCAGCCAAATAAGGTATTACCTGATTATTAAATGATATTGCTTTTTAAGCCTTTTGAGAGTCGTTTATTTTATGTTAATTCGATGGAGCAGACATTCCAAACAACGCTTTGCCGAGCGAGCAGCCAAGCTAGGCATTAACTATGGCGAAATTGAACTGGCGGTTAAAAAACAAAAAGTCAAACTTAAAGAAGGCAAAAAAAAATTCAAAACAATTTTCAAAATAGAAGAAACATTATTGACAGCAGTAAAAATTGAAACCAAAGAATTTATTCACGTATTAACATTATGGGAAGCAAATGAAAAAGAGGTTGAACAATGGAAAAAGAAATAAAATGCCATTTGTGCAATGGAAAAGCCAAACTAAAATTTGAAGAACTAAAACTGGATAATGGAAGGATTACTATCAAAGAATCCCCCTACTACAAATGCAGTAAATGCAAAGAAGAATTTGCTACAAGCGGACAAATGCAAGAACTAAGCAACCAAATAAACACAAAATTTGTATTCAAACGCCCAATAATCAATGCTGGAAGAAGCCTAGCAATTACCTTACCCAGCGACATTGTTCAATACTATAAACTCAAAAAAGGCGAAAAAATACAAATCATTCCAAAAAACCAGAAAGAACTAAAAGTAATAGTGCAATAACAAAAAATTGGTTTGTGCGTTGGTGAAACTTGGAAGTCTGAATCCCCAGGCCCGAATCCTTCTGATTTGCTTAGTCGCCTGCATGCGGCAATAGTGCGTGCACTAGTACTGCCTAGAATAAAAAAAGAAAGTATCACTCTTAGAAGTATATGGTCAAAAAGAAGGCTGTGCTTGATTTGAATGCGCGTGCAAATATGATTGAGCAGTGTGCTATTAGATTGATTCCAGCGGAGATTAATGGTTTTTTGGAAAATGTGCCTTCTTGGAAGACCGGGTTTTTGTTAGCACCAAGAGAGTTTGAACACATCTTTAGGAAGGCAAACGAGTCTGAGATCAT
>JAHJAQ010000020.1 GCA_018813975.1 Microcaldota archaeon | reverse complement strand
CAGTACATTGTCTTGTATCTTTACCTCAGAATAATTTCTTTTTTGCAACCTAAATTCCAATCGATCCGGGGATAAGCGCACCATAATAACCGCATCCGCCGGTCGTAGTTTGCACTCACTAATCAAGTGCCCTTCAATAATCACGTTTTTTTTGCGTTTTAATAGTTTATTGAGCTCCGTGGTTAACCGTTTTAATCCCACAATTCGCTCTCCACTTTTACGATCTTTTCTACCAATCTTTTTCTTTTCCACGAATTCTTTTTCATTCACGAGTTCCAGCTTTAGCTTTTTAGCCAGTTTTCTGGCAATCGTGGTTTTGCCTGCTCCGGGAGTTCCGGTTACAATCAATCGCATGTCAATCCTAACAAGAAATAATAGAAATGGCTTTAAAGCGTAGAAGTAGGAGAAAGGCGTTTCCAAATGCCGTTTTTCGCAATTGCCCGAAAGGGCAAGTACTACCGAAGGTAGTACCATTTTGCCAGCTTTTGGTAAAAGCTGAGAGCCTTTAGTGTTTTCCGAGGTTTTTGGAAAACGCAACGATATTATCGGCTACTTTGGTTCCGCCTTTCTCGAGAGCGCGGCATAAAGATTGAATGCGCGGTTCTGTACTCGCAACTGGTTGAATGGTTTTTTGAGTCATTTTAGCACCTTTTAGAGAAGGTGAAAAAACTAACGTATAAACTCCTATAAAAGCTTTTGGGCGAAAAAAGGCTAATTTTCACTCCGTTTTAGAATCAGAGAACGAAGTAACGTTTATAAAGAAATTAAGGGTTTAAATAGCTTTCGTTTAATTCGTTATGTCGATGCTGTTTTTTGGAGTGTTTTTGAAAAACTGTTTTTGGGAACAAAAAATCGTTTATGTATAAGTACTATTTTTTGGGGGTTTCAAGGCAATTAAAAGCGCTTGTTTTATTTTAGTCGAATGGAATCCAGATTGTGGGGTGCTTGGCTTGGAATGTGGAATTTTTGTGTGAGTGTTTTAGCGAATTCTACTGTTTTGACTTTGTTGCCATGGTTGACTAAAATGCGTCTTTGTTTGGGTTTTAAATTGCGCACGTAACTTGTTAGTTGTTGATAGTCTGCGTGTCCTGAAAAGGCTTCAATGTTTTCTAAGCGCAAATTGATTTTCAGTCCTTTGGTTCTGCCCTGTTCGCCGGTAATGGGGATTTCTTTTACATTGTTTTGAAGTTTTCTTCCCAAGCTTCCTTCTCCTTGGTACCCTACAAAAATCAATGTATTTTTGGGGTCTTCTGCCATTTTGTGAAAGTAGTGTAAGGAAGCTCCCCCCGTTAGCATTCCGGAAGAAGCTAGGATAATGTTACCGCCTTCTTTCAATAGTTCATCTCTTTCTTTGGTACCGCCTTTTACTATGTTAAACATGCTGCCCGTGAATGGCGAATCGTTTTGTAGGATTCTTCTTTGAACGCCTTTGCGCAAGTATTCTGGATAGGCCGTGTGAATGGCACTGGCTTGGCGGGTCATGCCATCAATGTATATTTTGACGCCTTCTAAGGCACCTCGTCGATACGCATCTTCCAATGTAAGCATGATTTCCTGGGCCCTTCCCACTGCAAAAACCGGGATTAAAACGTTTCCGCCTTGTTGAATGGTTTCGCCAACTACTTGTACCAATCGTTGTTCACTGATATATCTTTCTGGTTGGATATCTTCTCTTTTGCCATACGTGCTTTCAATAATCAATGTTTCCAAGCGCGGATAATTTAAATCAATGTTGTTGAACAAGCGCGTAAAACCATATTTGATATCGGAAGAATACACTAAGTTGTGTTGGCCGGCACCAATATGCAAGTGAATGGAAGCCGATCCTAAAATGTGCGCGGCATTATGAAATGTCATGCGAATGTCTGGCGCAATATCAGTTACTTCTCGATATTCGCGTGTAATGCAATACTTGAGCATTTCTTTTACGTCTTTTTCCGTGTATAATGGTTCTTTTCCTTCTTTTAATGAAACATCAATGTAATCAAATTGTAGTAAGGTCATTAAATCTCGGGTGGGGGCTGTACAATAAACCGGTCCGTTGTATCCCATGCGAAACAAATAGGGTAAAAATCCACTGTGATCACTGTGCGCGTGTGAAATAACTACGGCATCAATGTCGGATAAAGGAAAGCTTAAGGAATCCAAATAAGGATATGGGTTTTCCGCGGCAGCCACGTTTAATCCGCAATCTAACAATATTTTGGTTTGTGGTGTTTCCAATAAAATACAGCTTCTGCCTATTTCTTGGAATGCGCCTAATGCGGTTAGTCTAATCCAGGGATCGGATTTGGCTTCTATTGGCCGATAAATTTTTTTGGACACGCTTTGCAATATTTTTTTTCGCTCTGGACTATTTTTGTTTAAATGGTGTCGAATTCCTGTTAGGATATCGCTGGGAGAGGTTGGTGCGCGAACAATGCTTGGGGTCCATCCGGTTTCCAAGGTAATTTTTTTGGATGTTTCGCCTCCTTTTCCAATCACCAATCCTGGTTTAATGCTTTCAATAACCACTTCGGAAAAAACAGGGTTAAACGCAATTTCTTTTATTTCTGCTCCTTCTGGAACGATTTCCAAAATCTTTTTTTTGGCTTCTTCTTGTTCGCTTAACAATGTTTTGTCCGTGCGAATGTGTACTCTTTTTTTGAGTTCAAAGGCTAGTTTGGCTACGTAGTTTTCGTTTTCAAAAAAGGATTTTGGGTTTCGTGTGTAAATAGCAACTTCTGGTCCTTCCATATCAATTTTGGTGACTTGGGTGTCGGATGGCAAAATGTTGTGTACAATAGATTCGATTTCTTTGAGTAGTTCCATTAAAATCTCCTGTAATTAGTATAGATAGTATAGAAAAAAATGGCCTATTTTTTTGGCCGTTTTTAAGAAAAAAAAAATGGTTTTTTTTTAGTTGGTATTGTGGTTTTTTATGTATTTTTCAATGATTTTTTGAGGTACGCGTCGAATTCCTTTGGAATCAATTACCATGACGCTAATGCTTTTGCCCCCGGAAAAGATGTCTCTTCTTTTGCCTTGGCCAATAGCTCGAACCGCTAGTTCAATTGCATCGTTTTCTTCCATGTCTGTTTTATAATTTAAGTCTAGAGTGCTAAGTGCCATTTCGGTTCCAGAACCGCTTACCGCGTATTTTTTGCGTTCTAGCATAGCGCCTAGTGGTGTTACCTCGAACAAACTTGATTGGGGAACAACACCCCCAATCACAAATTGTACTTCGAATGGATAATACCGGTTTCCGGATAAAATATTGGATAAAAAGGTAACCAATCCTTTGGTGGTAATTTCAGTCTCTCGTTCGAGCGCGTACATTTTAGCATGATTTCTCAAGTACCGCACAATGGTCATGGTGTCTCCAACACTGCCCGCATTGGTAAGACCGGTGTGAGGCGTAATTTCTGATAACTTGTCATTTTCTTCGTCGTACGCAATATGGCCTAGTGAAGCGCGCATGTCAGCAGCTAATACAACACTGTCTCTTGCGATTAAGCCAATAGTAGTAGTACCCGTTTTCAGGTCACTAATCATTTAATAAAACCTCTAAATAAACAGTACAATTCGATGGTACTAACTAATTTCGTTATCAAACCCTTTAAAAACCCTTACCTCGCAACCCTTCTTTTTTGGCTGGTTTTTCTTGGGTTTTGGATTCAGTTTTTTTTGAATCTTTTTTTTGGGTTTCAAACGATTCCACGAACTGTACTTCTTTAATTCCGCCTAATTGGTCTGGAAGAATTTTGGCAAATACTTGTTTGAATACCGTGGTTTCTTTTTGTTCTTTTAAGCGCTCGGGCAACACGATTTTCACGGTTTCGCCTTCTACTTTGATTTGTTTTTCGTCTGGTTTGACGTGTGGAAAGTATTTTTCAAAAATCGCTTCCACTTGTTCTTGCTTGTCCTCGATTTTTTTGCGCACAACCACTTTGTACTCTATTTTTTTGCCGGCTAGGGGATGATTAAAATCTACTCTTACCCTTCCACCTGAAACCGATTGTACTTTTCCTTGTTTGCCATCCGCTTCAATGATTAAGCCGGGCATTGGATTCATTTTTTGTTTTTTGAATTGTTGTAATGGAATTATCGCAATGAGTTCTGCTTTTCGTTCTCCAAATGCTTCACTGGCTTCTAATTCTATTTTTTTTTCGTCTCCTACTTGCATGATTTCAAATGCCTTATCCACTTTTTCGAATAATTCTTTTTTTCCCACTACTAATGGGACCGGCTTGTACATTGCTTTTGGATTAAACGCGTTGGCCTTTTTTGCGTCTTGTTCTATTGTGGTTTCAACGATTTGATTGGTAATCCGTTCTGTAGCCGTAAAATCCACGAGAATAACATCGCCTGACTGCATTCAAAAAACCTCACAAATAGGTGAATATAGACTTTTTAGAGCGCTTTTCTTTTAAAGGTCGCTCTCTGTAAGGGTTTTAAGGGAGAAAACTGGGCTTTACCTTCCTTTTTTAATGCTTTTAGAAAGTCGATTATACTATACTATATTCTTTTTTTGGTGAAAAAATGGCGCAACGAAGAAGAGGAAAACAGAGTTTAAAATTGCCTTCCAGGGTGGTTCGACAAACTCCGGGCAAAAAAAAGCGAGGCTATTCTGCTACACAATGGCTCGCCATTTTTGTGGTTGCGGTAATTGCTTTTTCAACGATTGCTTTTTCTCTTTTAGGTAGTTTTGGCGACCAACCACCATCAGAAGAACCGCCTGCACCACAAGATGCCACTACTTTTAGTTTTCAAGCAGAGGTAGAGGTGACGGTTTCAGAGGTATTACCTCATTTTAAGTTGATTGCAGAAACCAGTCAAACCAATATTGATTTGCTGGATGCCATGGTTCGTTCAACGCCTGGCGTGTTACAAATGCAATCGATTTTTAGACAGGACCCTACCAGAGGAAATTTCTTGTTATATGAGGCGGATATCATGTATGAAAAAGAACAGTTTTCTTTGAATGAAATTTTAGAAGCGGTTTTAGCGAATACGCAAGGACAATTATCCCAAACCGGTGTTTTTTCTTCTGCCTTGTTTGAGGTTCCGCACAATGTAACGTTTCGAAACGAAGAATTGGATTTAACCAAAGAACACCTTTTTTTGGACCAATTGGTACAAGGATTGGTGGAAGCGCCTACTCTAAAGGGAGATCGAATTACCGTACATTTAGCAGCTACTTTTACGGGAGTTTCTTTAGTCGAGTTAACGGCTTTTGAAGTGCTAAACCCAGAAACCCAAATAACAGAACGCGTGGCGTCGCGTATCATGAAAGTAGATTCTTTGGAACCAGTCTTGCTTTTTTCAGCGGATACTGTTTTTGCAAGTGGTTTAGAACCTATCACCTTAGAAGAAGAATTATCGGTTATTTCAGATATCACTCAAACCAAAGTTCAAGTGTTTCCAAGTGATTCTTTTAGTTTAAGGGTGGATGCGGAATTGGATGCAGAATCGTTTGGCTCTTTTTTGAACGAATTGAGTGGAACACAATGGCAAGTGCTTTCCCCAGAACGGCCCTTTCAATTTGAGCTTCTTGTTCCAGCCATTGAAATCTATCAAAGCGTGAAAGAATCCATTCAAATTGAATTGGAAGCACAAGGTTTTTCGAGTGAACAATTTTCTTTTGGCGAATTGCCTGTTTCGATTGAGGGCAGAATTGATTTAACTGAAACAGGAACTGAAAATGTAATCAGTATTGTAGAACAAAT
>JAHJAQ010000019.1 GCA_018813975.1 Microcaldota archaeon | reverse complement strand
TGTCATACAGATAAACTTTTTTCAATGGCGATTCTAAAACGAAAAAAGGTGGAAGAAGGTGCTTTTCTTTACTCCCTTAAAAAAGAAATTTATTTTGAGGAGACTAGTAAAGGTCGTAGCTTGCCGATTGGCAAAACTGAAAAAGAGTTAAAAAATCTTCTTTCAGTTCCTAGGACAACAATCGAATTAATCAAAGCTACTGGAATAGAAAAATCTGCTGTTCGGGGAATCTTAAATCGATTATGCGAAAAAGAAGAAATCGTTCTGATTGAAAAAAAGCCAACTCGAACAGTTCCTACGAAAATTTGGCAACTCGTTTAGGTTAGGTTTTTCCAACAATTCCAACCTGCATTTTTTGTCGCCTTTTTTTTATAGCGTATTCCAGTACTATTACTTTGCTTTTTGGGATTATTGTAGCGTTTTCCATTTTGCGCGATTTTTTGGGAGCAATCATTTTTGCTATTTGCGGAAAAGCACGGCGATTTTCTATTCTTTTTGCTAGTTTGAATCTTCTTGGCTCTGTTATTGGGTCTGGTCCTTCAGGAGATGGCTTGTTCTTTTTGGCCAGCCAGGCAGCGACTCTTAGGCGTGTGTTGCGTAGTCGTGGCATGATTTGATTTTTGTTTGAAAGGTTTTTTAACGGGTTTGGGGAGTATTCTTTTTTGGATGAAAACAACGGAATTGTGGACTGAAAAGTATTCTCCTGTTTCTTTGGAAGAATTCGTTGGAAACAGTGAAATTGTAAAAGAAGTGCAATTATGGGCGTTAGACTGGAATAAGAAAAAAAACGGCAAGCCCTTGTTGTTATATGGTCATGTAGGGAACGGTAAAACCTGTTTAGCACATCTAATTGCTTCTCTTAATCAATGGGATTTGTTCGAATTAAACGCCAGTGATTTTCGAACCAAAGATATAATTGAAAGGTTAGCAGGGGCGGCCTTGCAAAATGCTTCTTTTTCTGGAAAATCGCGATTGGTATTATTGGATGAAATTGATGGGATTCAAGCCAGAAAAGATAAGGGTGGAATGAGTGCAATATTACAAGTTTTAAAAAATGCCAAAAATCCTGTAATTTTAACCGCTAATGATATTTATTCAAACCGACAAATGGCTATTGTGCGAAACTATTGTAAAAAACTAGAATTCAAAAAAATAAATTATTTGAGTGTGGCCAAGCGATTAAAACTCGTGTGTGAAAAAGAAAGCATTGAATATGATGTTCCAACTATTAATGCTTTGGCTAAAGAATCCGGGGGTGATTTAAGGGCGGCTTTGCTTGATTTGCAGTCGCTTGTGGGCAAAACCAAAAAAATTACTTTGCCGGATGTAGAGGGTCTTGGTTTTCGAGAACGAGAAGAAAAGATTTTTTCTGTGCTATCCAAGATTTTTCGGGCCAAAACCATTAAAGAGTGCCAGGACGCTCGTTGGTCCAGTGAAGTGAGTAATGATTTATTATTGCGTTGGATTGAAGAAAACATTCCAATCCAATTTAAAGATCCCAAACACATGGCTTCTGCCTGGGAACGCTTTAGCAAAGCCGATATATTCAATGGTAGGATTATTCGAAGACAATACTGGGGTTTTTTGCGATATAGTTCAGAGCTCATGACCAGCGGGGTTAGTTTTGCGCCAGAAGGAGAACGAAAACACGAGTTTGTAATGTACCGTTTTCCAACCTTATTATCCAAGTTGAGTGCGGCTTCTAGTGAAAGAGCATTAAAAAAACAAGTGGCTCAAAAAATGCAAAAAAAATTGCATGCTTCCAAGCGAGAAATTATTTCCCAAGACATTCCATTCTTAATGGCCTTGTTTGAAAAAGAGCAAGCAGCCATTGGTTTTACCGCCAATTTTGGTTTTGATGAAAAAGAACTGGCTTTTTTATTACAAACCACTTCCAAAACCAAAAAAGTTCAATCAATTTTAGAACAAGCCCAAGAATTATCTCAAAAAAACAGAAAAGCCAAGCGAAAACCATTAGAAGCAGTTCAAGAACAAGATTTAAGTGCTTTTGAGGCACCAAAAGAAGAAAACCCTGTTCCTTTAGCAGAAGCCAAAGGTCAGTCCAAGCTATTCTAGTGCCTTTAGAGTTCTATTTCAAGGATTGAAACCGGTATTTCCAATCCAAAATTATCCCGCGTAGCTTTGTTTAAGACTCCGATAATTCCTTTTTTTTGTTCGATTTGAATTAAACCGGTTTGTCCGCTTTCAAAGGCAGGGTGGTTGGTTTCTTGAATGGAAAAATGCCATTGAAAAGCATTACAAATGGCTTGTAAAAAAGATTTGATTTCTGAAAAACTTGTTTTACGATTGGATAATACAATGCATACCATGTCTTTTTCAAGTACTCCAGTATCGCTTTTGGAATCCAGTTCTAATGTCTTTCCCACCTCAAATAAATGTTGGGGATACACGGCATGCTTGTTTTTGGCTAAAAAAGCCAGTAATTCTGGAAAAATGGTTTTGCGAAACAAAGCCGTATTTAGAGAAGTAGGATTCGCGATTTCCACAAAGGTTTCTTTTTGCAATCCCACTAATGTTTCTTGTTTTTCCCGCGAAGACAAGGTAAAAGAAAGCACTTCTTGTAGTCCCATTCCAATGCACGCGTCTCGAATGGCATCTACAAACAAGCTTTTTGGGCTTTCATTGCCTATTACGCTAAGTTTGATTTCTTCAAGGGGAATATTGTTATAGCCTTCGCTGATTAGGGCATCCTCTATTACATCCACTCCGTGCAGGATGTCTTGGCGCAGATTACTATAATAACATTCTATTTTGTTTCCTTTGAACGTGGTTTCAAAGCCGCTTTCTTGGAATCTTTTTTTCCAATGGCTATCGTTTTTTTGCATTCCCGTAATGGTTTCAATCAAGTCTTTTTTGAATACGATTTTTTTCTTTTCAAAAGAAGGGGTGGTTATTTTTTTGGTTCCATATTGGATTTCCACGCTTCCAATGGTTGCTTTTCGGTCCGCGAGCGCGGCACAGAATATTGAAAGTGCCGTGTTTACTTTGTTTTGGTTAAAACCGGTTACATCCAGGAAAAGATTTTTGGTTTGCTCTGTTACCTTCCCGCTTCCCGCAGAATTGATAATGGGGGGAAAAGAAAGCACTTCGTTTTTTGAATCCACGAGCAAAGGATATTTTTTTTGCCCTGAAAGCAGGCAAGCGAATTCTTTTCCTTTGGGGTGTTCTTTCAGGATTTCGTCCAAGCTCATTTTGACTTTGTATTCTAATGGAATGAACTCGGTTTTCGGGTCTGCCGCAAAATACCGAACGTTTCCATTCACTTTGTCCAAATCAAATACTCCAATCGCGACTTCTTTTCTTTTTTGGCCAAAGGTCTGGCAAATTTTTTCTTGTAATTGAATCATTTGGCCTAAAAATTCATTAGAAACTTTTACGTTCCAGGCTACTGCATAAGCTGCTTTTGGACGAATATTTTTTAGGTCTGGATCAATGGTTGCAGTGATTCCGCTTTTTTTGGTTTTGTATGCTTGAATCTTTTTTTGCAAGCCTAGTTTATAGCGGAGTTCTCGTGCAATTCCTTCTGTGCTTAATAAATCCGGGCGGTTGGTGTCCTCTAAACTGGCTTTGATGCTATCGTTGTTTAGTTCTTCTAACTCGGTTTTAGCCTTCCACAATGCTTCCTCTAACTCTTTGCGTGAAGCAAACTTTTTTCCAACCAATTTTTCAAAGTCTTTTTTACTCATTTCTAGTGTTGGCATTAGGGCACCACCATGGGTTGTTTTCGCAACCAAGCTAAATCATCAGAGAATAATTGGCGCACATCATTGATTCCAAGTCTGATCATGGCTAACCTATCAATTCCAATTCCCCAGGCCAGTGCCTGTCCTTTAATGCCCAAATTTTCAATCATTTCGGGTCGAAACAGGCCGGCCCCGGCTACTTCCATCCAACCAAGTTTTGGGTGTTTGACAATTAACTGACAGCTTGGTTCCGTAAAAGGATAATATGCGGGAGCAAATCGTACTTCTTTGGTGCCGGCAAATTCTAATGCAAATTGTTTTAGCATTCCTAATAAGTGTCGAAAGTTTAATTTTCCGACAATAAAACCATCCAACTGCGTGAACTCGGATAAGTGCGTGGCATCTATCACATCCGGGCGATAACAACGTGCAATGGAAAAATATTTTCCTGGCATTTGAATGCCTTTTACAAGTTGTCTGGCGCTGTGCGCGGTTCCATGGGCTGCGGGCATTAATCGTTTGGCGATTTCTTCTTCCCAAGCATACTGCCATCCATTACTCGCACTAACCCCTCCGGTCTCGTGCATGACTTTAATGCTTTTTACTATTTTGGGATGGGGTAATTTTCCTTTTTGAGGTTGTTTTAATTGATAGGTATCGGTCCAGCTTCGTGCGGGATGGTTTTGGGGTTGAAAGAGCACATCAAAATTATAAAATTCTTGTGTCACCAATGGAGAATCCATTTCCACAAAACCCAATTCCGTTAATCTTCTCCTAATCTGGTTCAAAAATTGAATGTAGGGTTGTTTTTTGCCCACTAATAGTTCTGGAACCGGGTCGCGAATGTTATACGAACGGGTTTTGATTTTGGATAACAAGGGAATGGTTTGAGTGCCTTGCGTGTTTAACCGAATTTTCCTTTCCACTGCGATTTTTTTTGAGAGCAAACCGCGTTGCAAGAATTCTGTTTCAAATCCTGAATTCAATTCTTTTTTTTGCTCAAAAGAATACAGGGCGTTTTTTCGTTCTTCTATTTTTTCGAGAAATTCTTGTTCTTCATCCAAACCGGTTGCAGTTAGTGTTCCTTTTACCACGGAAACAAAATTGTGTTTTTTGTTCCAACCCAATCCAATGTTAAATTCTTTTTCACTTAGTCCGCTGTTTTTTTTCGCGGTTTCAATATGGTTGGGGGAATTTTTTTTTACCCATTCTAAAAAACGAATTTCTGGTAAACCGTTTTCCAGTGCTTTTTTGCCGGACACGGAAAATTCTAGATTGGTTTTGGTTTGGCCTTGTGCTTCCACCAATTTTTTTTCATTTAACCATTCCATGCTCCGTCTAATCGAATCTTTTGGCAAACCGGTTTTTTCTACTAATTGGGAAAGCGATTGCCACTCGCCATTTGCCAGGGCTTGGAGCGTGTTTCTCTCAATCGCACTGAGTTGTTGGATTAGGGTCTCTAAATTCACAAAATCACTTTAATAGAAAGAATTCAAACGATTTTAAGTAGTTTTTCCTTTTCAAAATCCCGGTCGGCCCCAAACAGCCCATTAACCCCCTATAGTTAAATAATTACCTTTATATTGGGTTTTGGCTGAAATTCTAGTATGTTCCTGGAGTTTTTAGGGCAGTTTTTTTCCCTTAATTTTGCGTGGGTGGGTCAGGTCTTTTTGGACCACCTTTTCTGGCTGTTTGTGCTGGCGGCTTTTGTAGTTATTTCTCTGGACTCAAAAAAGCATCTCTGGGGCTTTATTTTCTTTGTTTTTTTCCTCTGGACTTTTACCGACCTGAATTTTTTTATTGGGTGGAATGTTCCTGCCTTTTTCGGCCCGGTTTTTTTTATTTTAGTGGCGGTTCCGTCTTTTGCGTTCCTTGAAAAGAACGGGAAGCTTTCAAAATATAATCTTCCGTTCCAGGCCGGTGCCTGCATTTTCCTGTGGGCTTTTTTTACTTTTTTCATATGGGGATAAGAAATGGTTTTTTTCAAAGCATTATTAATTGGCGGGCAAATTTGTGTTGCTCTTGCGTTGTTTTTTTTATTTCTAGGAACAATTGGCGTTCATTTGTTTGCCGGAACCGTTAATACTATTCCCGGAATGGTATTGTTTTTTATGTTAGCGGTTTTTTTTGTGATTTGGGTGAAATATTAGGAAGGTTATTGGATGTCTACAATAGTAACGGTTGTGAATCATATTTTTTCCCTGGATATTGCCTGGCTATTCAATTTTGCACTGGATAATATTTTATGGGTGTTTCTTTTTGCAGCTGCTGCTGTCTTTTTTTACAAGGAAAAAAACTGGTTTTGGGCTACCGTGTACATTACGTTTTATGTTTGGGCTGCAGTCGAGTTTACGGACGTTGTGGGGTGGGTGGTATTTGACAAGATGTTTTTGCTGGTAACCATGCTGGCTGCGGTTGCGGTATTGGCGTTTGCAGAATTTGATTCTTGGGGTTCCAAAAATCTATTGTTGATTAATACCGTTCGCTTTTTAGTGGTGCTCGTGGGGTATAATTTGTTTTTCGGGTAGGGGATAAAATGGCGTTTTTCAAGGCATTGTATCGGGCAATCGTTTTGTTCTTGTTTTTTGCTTTCTTTTTTGTAGTCTTGAGTCTGGTTTTTGACTTGAATTTTTGGCCGGCCTATCAAAACTCCGTGCAAAACTTGGTTGTCTTATTCATTTTTGCTTTGTGCATTGCCATTTCTGCTACCTACTAGTTTTTGGGGCGCAAGTAATACACGAGCGCAGTAGCTACTAGAATATTGGCTGCAAAGTGCAGGGCAATGCTGGGAATTTTGTTCAAATAATAGGATGTGTGAAGCACAAAACCAGCTCCAAACAACTGTAATACTATTTCAAATAGAATAGTAGCAAATAGTACGCGGATTAAAAAAGTGTGTTCGTTTCCTCCGATTCCAAATAATCCGGCAATTCCGCCCAGTAGGGCATCAAACCATGTTTGAGTGCTAATTCCAAATAATAATAATTCAGAGAATGCAAAGCCAATAGCCCCCACTAGAAAGCCCCTGGCGCCCCCGTACCAAATTCCCGCTAGGACTGCAAAGGGGATTACTGGGCCTGGAGAAGGCCAATTTAGGAATCTAAACGCCAAATGCGCCAGTACGGCAAAAAGTACTAATTCCCCTAATGAAAAACGTGGTTTTTCCAGGATACTGGTTTTTTCTTCTTCTTCCATATTCAATTATCATTCAGCGCTTTTTTTAATTCCTTTTTATCGCATTTTTAGTACGCATATGGGAACGGAAAAAGAAGAAGCAGAGAAGTTTGGCGATTTTTGGCAAGGCCTTGGCTGGTTTTTACTCGCGTTTGTAGGCTTGCTCATTATTTTTTTCTTTTTACAACCGGCTTTTTTCTTGGATTGGATCGAGCCTTTTTGGGACTGGTTTGGCTTGCATAATACTTTGCGTGATATTACGACACTGGTTCTTTTTGTGTATCAAGAATATGGTCTTTTCCTAGTTTTTTTGGTTATTATTTATTTTTGGTGGGTTTTTTTCACTGGAAAAAATAAAAATTCCAAGAAAGAAGAAAAACCCAAAAAATAGTTTATCGGCCTCTTTTGAAAAACTCGATTCAAGCAACCTTTTTTTCAAAAGGTTGGTGAAAAAAGCTATCGCATGCTCGAATGGGTCCTTTTGAAGCAAAGCGTCAAAATGGGGGCTGTTATTCTTCGATTTCGATTTCTTCGGTTTCTTTTTTGTGTTCTAGGGAAGAGTTTTCTACCAAATAGTTTTCTATTTTTCGTTGAATGGATTTTCGTTTAAAGTAAACCATGCCTAATAATATTAGTGCAATGGCTGCTAAGAAAGAGGCTTCTCCGCTTTCAATGAGGTCTTGTAATAATTGGGATACTGAAAAAGAGGGCACGATTTGTTTTTCAGTGGTAAAATTCATTTCAAGGTCTCCACTCACAGATAAGTGGCCCACCCAAAAAATTCTTTTTTCGCTTTTGGCCTGATTAATCGCTTCTAGATTTGCTAGTCCTGGTTTTAGGGATTCAATATCAATAGTAGCGCTTGGTGGCAAGAAAAAAATTATTTTAGTGTTTCCCGGAATAATGTAAATACTTCCTTGGCGAAACAATTCAAAGCTTCGAGAATCTAAGTGATACTCGATTTGGCGTGCGGTTTCATTTACCAAAAACAAGGGTTCTTGGGTAGTGTATTCTAGTTTTACTTGTCGGTCTCCTTCTGTTTCTTCATACCCAATGCTTCCGGCTTTAATTTCACCAATATAATTGGTAATGTTTCCATCAAATGCCCGCCATGCATCCAAGTCTGCTCCAATTTTTCGGGCTTGAACTCGAAAGTTTTCAAGTTCTTGTTCGGATTCAAACAAGAAAACAAATTTTTCCGTTACGTTTCCAAAACCGGCGGTATCTACTTCAATTTCTACACTGTGTTGGGTAATGGTGGCAGCGTGTGCCATTCCTGCCAAAAGCAATGCAATACTCAATATGAATAGTGTTCGGTTCAAGAGCATCAAAAAATAGTGTTAAAGATTGCTTTTTAATGTTCCCTACTGCTTTTTTGGGGTGGTTTTTGTAAAACCAATACCAATACAACTCCAATTACCAGTAAAACAAAGAAAACTGGTATTTCGGGTACATCTACTTCTCCCACTTCAATAATCGAAAAAACAAGGGCTCGCGCATTTTGGTAGGATGGACTGCTGCATGATACATCAATAAGTACGCGATAGTTTTCGGGTGGCGTTTCTTCTACTAGCTTGAACTCATCAAGTTGAGGACCATACTCAAACTCAATCGTGGTTTCTCCTGCTGGAATAGAGGTGATTTTGTTGACTGCTCCATTTAGAAGCTTAGAATTACCTGCCAGGTCCACAATGTTCATGGTAATTGTGGTGGTGCCGCAAGTATCTCCCGTGTTTTTAATAATCACTTGTATTTTCTGGAGTGCTTCAACAGCAATTGCTTCTTTAAAAACATCCTCGCTGTCTCGGGTTTGAATACTTTTTATTTCGAGCACTGGGCCCGCAATAACACTTGGTATTAGTAAGAGTATAATGCCAATTAAGAGCCAATAGTGATTTTGCATGTGAAAAAACCATTGTATTGTTATTTTTTCTTATACTAAAGCGTTTGCTTTTTTTTGCAGGGTTTCGCGTTCTGGTTTTAAACTCGTTGCTCCTCTATTTTTTTAGGTGCACTTGTGACAGTTTCTATTCGTTTTTTGGGGCATTCTTTTTTTCGATTGAATTTTAATAGCAAAACCGTTTTAGTAGACCCTTACATTAAAGATTCACATCCCCAACCCGAGTACAAGCGAATTGAAAAATCGGCTTTTAAAGAACGTGATTTGAAAAACGTGGATGTAATTCTGGTTTCGCACGAGCATTTTGGGCATTTTGACAAAGAATTATTGGAAAAGCTTGCCACTGAAAACAATGCGTGTGTGCTTGGACATGAAAGTGTTTTAAAAGAACTCAATCTTTCCAAGCGTTTTGTACAATCTTTGGATATTGGCAAAACCCTTTCTGTTCGGGGCTTGCACATAAAAGGTTTTTCAGCGCATCATCCCCACTCGTTTTATCCTATGGGTTTTTTGATTCAAGGTAATGGAATGAGTGTGTATCATATGGGTGACACTCAATTATTGGATGATTTTGATGTTCAACCAGATTTGGCATTGCTTCCAATTGGAGGAAACCATACAATGGATTGTGTGGATGCTGTTCGAGCCGTAAAATCTATGAAACCAAAGTATGCCATTCCTATGCACTATAATACTTTTGAGCCCATTAAAGCCGATCCATTAGAATTCAAACAAAAAATAGAAAAAAGCATTCTGAAAACCATTCCCGCGATTTTAAAACCAGGAAAGACTTTTCGCTTTTAATGTGTTTTAGGGTTTCAAATAGTCTGATTGTAATTCTTTTGCGAATTCTGGAGTGATCGTATCTATTCGTTCTAAACAGTATCCTAATTTTTGTGGTGTACTCCCTAGTTTTAAACAAAGTGCTTTCCTTGAAATGACTTTTTTTTGTTTGGCTGCTCTTTGAAGTTCTCGTAGCACACGCACATCCAACCATGCTTTTTCTCGGGCTGTTTTATTGGTTCGTAGCGTTATAACATTGATTTTGATTGGTGTCCTTTGATTATCTACAAGACTAGTTATGGTTGGTGTTTCAATCGAACAAGAAGCACCATACATACCAGCAATCCATTTGATATGTCGAACAATGCCCGGAATATCCTGCCTAAACGCAATTTTACATCCTTTTCGGTTCAATAGCGAACGCACGAATACTATACTTTGTTCGGAGCCAACTGGTATGGGTTCAAAAGAAAAACTCCAGTCAAAAAGATTTGGTCTTCTTACCAATAATTCTGCTCTTCTAGTTCGAAAATCTTTGACTCTTCCAGGCTTTCGGTATCGTGCATACTTTTTCATTTCTCGACTAACATCAGTATAATGAACTTTGCAACCATAGGATAATGCGCGCGCCCAGTCTCCATAACCTCCTGCAAAAACCAGTACGGTATCTTCTTTTTCCAAGCCAATCTTTGGGTTAGTTCGCGGTCTTTTGGAGCAACGTCTTGGTGCATTATAATTTGGCGGTCAGCGGGCCATGGGGTGGTTTGGGTTTTTCTAATATTAGGAAAAATACGGGCCGTTGCCTTTACTCTAGGACGCGTTGTTTGTGCTTTTTTTGTGCCCATCACTTTCCCCTTAACCAATTTCTTTTTTCGCGTCTCGCAATTCTTCAATCGTTCCAATATCGAATATTTTTTCGGTTGCAAGGTGGAATCCGACTTTTTTTTCTTTTAACAAGCTTTTCAAGGTATCGGTTAATTCAAACTCTTTTCGTTCCGGATTAATCTTGGTTTTTTCCAATGACTCAAAAATTTCCGGCGAAAATTTGTAGCAAGCCGCATTTACTAAATCGGTTTTGGGTGCTTGGGGTTTTTCCATTATTTCCGCCACTAATTTGTCCTCGGTTACTACGACTCCAAATTTTTCAGGTTGTTTTTCTTTTCGAAGCACCATAATGGCCGGAAATCCCTTGAGTTGCATTAAGGCTTTCAGGTCTTTTGGAGAAACAATCACATCACCATGAATCATCAAAAAATCCCCTTTCACTTTTTGCTTTGCTTGTAATAACGCATGAGCAGTTCCCAATTGCTGTTTTTGTTCTGCGTACTCGAGCTTCATTTTTTTGAATTGCCTGCCAAAATAGGATTGAATTTGTTCTCCCAAATAGCCCGTTACAATAATGGATTCTGTAACCCCGCTTTTTTTCAGGGAATCCAATACAAACCATAACAATGGTTTTCCGGATAACAAGGCCATGCCTTTTGGCTTGTGATGTGTTAGGGGTTGTAATCGTTTTCCTTTTCCAGCTGCCAATACTACTGCCTGCACTTTTGTCACCTTTTTTTTATTCGGAAAAGAGGGCTCTTATTACTATGGTTTCCATTTCTTGTCGGTATCTTTTTTGATTGGGATAATATCGTTCTAATAGTTCTTGTAAGGGCGGTCGAATAAATCCTTCTAATTGTGTGTTAGAATAACCTTGTCCTCGACCGCGTTCAATGGTTTGAGCTGCTTTTTGAATAAATTCTTGGGCTTCTGCTGCGCGTTCTGGGTTTTTAGCGGCCATGTTTCTGAGCCACTTATTTAATCGTTTCATCCGCAATTCTATTTTTTGCTGTTCTGGGTCTGACTCTCGGACTCTGGCTGAAGCATTTTCTTGGCGTTGTTCGCGCGCTAGTTTGCTCGCTTCTTTGAAAACAGTTTTCCCTGCTTTTATGAATGGGTTGTGATCTTTTCTTTTTGTTGGTCGTCTTGTTGCTATTCCTGCCGGCATGTTTTCACTTTTCCAATTTTATTCTTTCTAGTTCTTTGGAAACAAACACGTTTCCAAATGCTTGTCTGGCTTCGTTTTCCAGTTCTTGTGCGTTTTTGTGTCGCGAAGAAAAATGCGTTAAATATAATGCGTGGCACTTGGTTTTTTCCGCGGCAATTCCCGCATCCAGGGCTGTAGAATGCATGGTTTCTTTGGCACGTTTAACATTTTTTTGGGAAAAAGTTGCTTCGTGCACTAAAATATCCGATTCTTTTATGGCTGCGTGATAGTTTCTGGTAGGCAGGGTATCCACAATGTAAGATATTTTTACGCCTTTTTTGGCTTTAGAATAATCCATGACTTGTTCCGGTTTAAAGGTTTTTTTTTCTACTTTTATTTTGTTTCCGAGTTGGAGTCTTCTCCACAAAGGGCCTTCGGGAATTTTTAGGGCTATTGCTTTTTCTCGTTGAAAGGTGCCTGCCTTGTCTTCTTGTTTGAAAATGAGTCCATAACAATCTATTTCGTGTTTTAATAGAACTGCTGAAATCGTGTATCCTTTGTTTTCGAGTACTATTCCTTTTTTCATTTCTTTTATTTCAATATCAAAATTTGTTTTAGGGGCTAATCGAATGATTTGGAGTGCTTTGTTTTTCCATCCTTGGGGAACATGTATAAACAAGGGGTGTAAGCGCTGGTGCATTTGCATGGTGGCAATTAATCCTGGTAATCCAAGCACATGGTCCAAGTGCATGTGCGTTAAAAAAATGTGGTGTATGCGCATATAACTAATGCTTCCTTTCAATAATTGTTGCTGGCATCCTTCTGGGCAGTCAAACAATAACCATTCTCCTTCAAATCGAATGGCTATGGCTGAAAGGTTTCTTTCTTTGGTAGGGGCAGAACTAGCGGTTCCTAAAAAAACGATTTCAATGGGTTCCATACTATACCTAAGCGCTTTTGCTTTTTTAAAACCCTTTACATTTTCTAGTGGACTAAGTCAGATTTTTAAAGATTGCAAGCCCCTAAGATTCTTATGTCACAACCACGATCCCCAAAAGGGGGTAATACAAGGGGTTCTGGAAAAGTAACTGGTTTACCTTCTGTTAAAAAAATAAGCGTTTTTCCCGAGGAACGTAAATCCGGTTCTGGCAAAAAGCCAATAATACCTTCTTCTAAAGAGCTTGCTTTGGAAAAAAAAAGAATTTCTGGTGGATTACAACAATTATTGGGAATTTATCCTGGAAGAATAAAATTACTAAAGCGAAGATGGTTTTTTGGCGGGGGAAATATGATTGCAAGACAGTCTTATTCTGCCAAACTGGATTCTATTAGTAAAATACTCGCTCAAATTGAATCTATTCATAAATTACAACGTAAATTACAAGATAAACAACTATTGAACGAAAAACAGTTGGGGGAAGTTAGAATATTATTGGGTCCGAGGGCAAAAGCCATTCAAGAGTGGATTATAAAAATGGCAAAAGGGGGTTTAATCCCGCGGAATTTTATTGCAAGTGTATCGCGTGAACCTGGCGCTGGTAAAACAAAAGTTTCGCAGAAAATAATGCTTACGCCGAAAGGGCGTATTGCTATGTCTTTTCAAGCTGGCTTGGAAATTGAATTGGAAGAACTTAATGGGCTTGTGGAAGCGGCTAATGTGATTTCCTCAAAATGGTTTTAATTCACAGTATGCTTACTGCAAATTCAACTTTTGATTGTAACCAACGCCTTTTATAATATTTGATAATTAGATGTTATTGTTGATTATGGCACGTTCTATGAAAAAAAAGCTTGTTTCAAAAAGCCCTATAAAAAAGGCGGTTTCTTTCAAATCTACTGCCGAGATTCCGGTTTCCAAACAATTGGTTGGACAGGTAATTGGACAAGACGAAAGCGTGGAGATCATTAAAAAAGCAGCCGCCCAAAAAAGAAATGTTTTACTAACTGGTTTGCCGGGAACCGGAAAGAGTATGATTGCCCAGGCCATGGCGGAAATTCTTCCCCTTCAAAAACTACAAGACATTTTAGTATACCCTAATGGTGCTGATCCCAACAATCCAAAGATTCGGACTATAAAAGCAGGGGACGGCAAAAAAGTCGTGCAACAATTGCGCTTAGAAGCATTAGCTTCCGAGGATAGCACGCGCATGTTTGGAATGCTACTAACTTTTGCTTGGTTTATTTTTTCGTATGTTATTTGGCGTTTCAACTGGATTTCTGATATTATTTATGCTGCCTTATTGATAATGGGAGTGGTTTTGATTATTGGTTTTGGGTTGGGCGCCCAAATGCGACCGCGCCAAATCAAAAGAACGCCAAAATTATTAATTGACAATTCTGGAAAAAAAATCGCGCCATTTTCAGAAGCAACTGGTGCAAGGGCTGGCGCGTTGCTTGGAGATGTACGGCATGACCCGTTGCAATCAGGTGGATTGGGAACCCCGCCACACTTGCGTGTAGAACCGGGTTTAATTCATCGAAGCAATGGTGGCGTATTGTTTTTGGATGAAATTGCAACGCTTTCTCAAAGAGCCCAGCAAGAATTATTAACCGCGATGCAAGAAAAAAAGTATGCGATTAGTGGTCAAAGCGAGAATTCTTCTGGTGCCATGACACGAACTGAGCCGGTTCCATGTGATTTTGTTTTAGTGGCAGCGGGAAATTATGAGGACTTGCAAAAAGTTCATCCTGCGTTACGCTCTCGAATTAGAGGGTATGGCTATGAGGTTTACATGAACTTGGATATGGTGGATACTGAAGAAAACCGGGAAAAAATAGCCCTTTTTGTGGCCCAAGAAGTCAAAAAAGACAATAAGATTCCTCATTTTACGGGCGAATCTGTTGAACAAATTATTTTTGAGGCAAGAAGGAGAGCAAGCAGAAAAAATCGGTTAACCTTAAAGTTACGAGATCTTGGTGGATTGGTTAGGGCTGCAGGAGACTTGGCAAAAGCAAAAAGTCATGCCATGGTACTGCCAGAGGATGTGTTTGAGGCGAAAATGAGTGCGCGCACCCTGGAACAACAAATGGTTGGAAAGATTTTGGATATGCGAAAAGACTATGATATTTATCTTACTGAAGGCAGTGTAGTTGGAAGGGTTAATGGACTGGCGGTTTCTGGAGACGGCGATGCAGGATTGATATTGCCAATTGAAGCAGAGGTTGCACCCGCCCAAAGCTCGGCAGAAGGAAAAATTATTGCCACGGGAAAATTAGGGGAAATTGCCAAGGAAGCGGTTCAAAATGTTTCAGCATTATTCAAAAAATTGTCTGGAAAAGACATTTCAAAACATGACTTGCACATTCAATTCTTACAAACCTATGAAGGAGTAGAAGGAGATTCTGCTTCTATTTCAGTGGCAACCGCGGTTATTAGTGCTATGGAAGGTATTCCAGTTCGACAAGGGTTGGCCATGACCGGTAGTCTTTCCGTTAGAGGGGAAGTGCTACCTGTTGGCGGGGTAACCGCCAAAGTTAGTTCTGCCATAAAAGCCGGTTTTACTGAAGTAGTGGTTCCAAAATCAAATGTAGAGGATATTATTTTGTCCAAAGAAGATCATGAAAAGATTCGTATTATTCCGGTTCAAACCTTGTCCGAGGTATTGGATGCGGCCTTTGAAAAAAGCGATAAAACCAAGCGTTTTTTGAACAACTTGAAAAAAGTATTTTCAATCAATTTAAAGCGAATCGTAAAACCGACTGTGCAATAAAATTAACCAATTAAAACGATTTTTCCTTCTAATAATTGGAACTTGCTTTTGCTAACGGATTTGGCTTGTTTGGTTTTGTGTTCTTTGAATTCCACCGCTTCTTTTTCGCTGTTAACGCGTTCTACGTTTCCAACCCACAATCCATCTTTGTTATACACTGGTAATCCAACGAGTAATCGGGTTACCCTATTGCGTACATCAACAGTTTTGGTGAACCGAAACACCAATAGCAATATTACAAAGCTGAATAGAATGGTTCCTAAAAACCAGTTCAAGTCTGCTCGTTTCAAAAAAACTTCTGTTCCGGCATCCAAAATAACCCATAGCAACAATAATGAAACTGCAATGATTCCTTGTTCGGGCAAGCGAAATGCTTTTTTAAAGTGCAATACATCCACGATTTTTCCAAGCACAAAAGATTCGCCAGCTAAAAAGAACAATAAGTACGTGCGTTGAATGGATTGAACCGCATTGGTCAACGGATCAATATCAAATGTTGAAATGAATGTAGTGTACGCCGTAATAATTGCAAAAACAACAATAAAAAAACCACCGAGTAAAAATGGAAAAGAAGGGCGTTTAATGGAAAAATTATTTTTAAGGTTTTCCATGGTGCGAAGTGACATTTCTTCGATGCCAAATCCTTTAACCAACAGATAGGCCCCTAAAATGAGGGAAACAATTTGTAGGCTCAAGCTTCCAATCAAAAAGTATAACAACAAAATCAGGCCTGGAACTCCAAAAACAATGCGAGACACAAAAGGATCTTTGAGTGCTTCTTTAATGGTATAAAATGTGCTTTCTACTTGGTGGGCTTGTTTAATTACAATTCGTTGTTTGGAAATAATGGTTAATCTGCTTTGCAAGATTGGAATGACTTGGTCATCTTCCGCGCCATCTGTTACCAATACCAATGATTCTGCCGGAAAATCATTCAATACTTTTTCGAGTTGTTCTGCCACGGTTTTGTCGGATTTAAAACCGCCTTTTCCCGCGCCCGTAAGGCAAGCCACTTCCGCGTTTTTGGCGTGGCCTTTAACTTCTTCTAGCTTTTTAACACTGGCAAACATGCAATTGGCATCACTTTCTTCCGGATCAGCCACGGCAAGCTTGACAGCCGCATTTAAAACGTTTTTTTTGCCGATTACGGGTCCGCGAATCCCTGTTTTTTTGCCCAGGTCATCGTCTCGGTCAACGCACACCACTAAAACGGATTGAAGATTTTTCACGAAAACGCCCTTTATAGGCTATATTTGGAGTTGGTTCTATTTAAACGCGATTGGTATAGAGAACGGTCTTAGAAACCTTTAAATACCATTCCATTCATCCTTTAATTATAAACAGTTAATGGTGTTTTTTTTTGAGAAGGTTTGGAAAGACCGAGTCCTATAAGATCAAGCAAGTCATTTTTCTGGGCGTTTTAGTAGTGCTGGCGGCTATTGTATGGCTTTCTTTATCTCACCAGGGTGCTGTTGTGCCGGGTGTTTTGGCGGTCGTGGCATTAGGGATAATTATTTTTCTGATCAGTCGTTATGATTTCTTATTAACCTTGAAAGAGTATGAACGAGCCGTTATTTTTCGATTTGGTAGGGTAGTTCGAGTGGGTGGCCCTGGATGGGCTTTTGTAACACCGTTAATTGAATCGTTTCGCTTTGTAGATTTGCGAACGCACACTGTTGATATTCCAAAACAAGAAGTAATCACCAACGACAAAATTGTGTTGTCGCTTGATGCAGTTATTTATTTGTATGTAAAACCGGACAAGGAATCGGTTATTCGAAGTGTTATTGAAATTCGCGATTATGAAAAAGCAGCGACTTCTTTTGTACAGGCAACGATTCGTGATGTAGCTGGAACTCTTACGTTTCCGGAATTGATTTCTAATATTGCAGAGTTAAATGCGCGCGTTCAGAAAGAACTGGAAGCCATTGCACGAGAATGGGGGGTTTCCATTGAAGCCGCACAAATTTCAGATATTCAGATTCCGCAAGAATTGGAAGATGCTTTAACTCATCAAAAAGCGGCAGAACAAAAGAAACTAGCACGAGTAGAACTGGCAGCGGCTCATAAAATTGAAATTGAAGCCGTGCGAGCAGCTGCCGAACAATTGGATGACAAGAGCCTGGCTTATTATTATATTCGTGCCCTTGAAAAAATGGGTGATGGAAAGAGCACTAAGTTCTTTTTCCCTATTGAATTAACTCGATTGGCGGAAAGGCTTGGAAGTGGTGCCCAACAATTGACTAACGACCCTAAAGAATTAGAGGGCTTGCTCAAAAAATACTTGCCCGCTATTAAAGCGATTGCTTCAAAGCCAGCGCCCTAACCGCTTAACAACAAAAATCCTTCTAATAGGGCGCCCAATAATACCAAGATAAATGCAATTATTACAAGGATAATTACATCTTTGATAATAATTTCAAATTCTTTTTTCAAATAAATTTTTTTGGCAATTGCCGCACTAATAATCCCACCTGCAATTGCGCCAACAACATATCCGCCAATTTCAAAGATGCCGTGCGGAATCAATCCAATGGCCCTAATTAATCCGCCACTCAATCCATTTACGAGAATTTCTTGGCCCACCGCAATTCCCACCACGGAAGCATTCCATGCAATCAAGAAGATAGCGCCGGCTCCATAAAAGAAAGCCAGTATTAAACTCCATATCAATACAACTGCATTATTCGCAAAAATACAGGACAAGGATAACGCCCAAAAATCATGACTTTCACACGCCATGAGTGCTGCGCCTGCAGTGGCTTGGCCGCGCAATTGTCCAATGCGTTCTAAGTTTTTGTCTTGTTCCGCAAAAATCGTTTCCCCAAGTTCTGTCGGTAAATACAAATACCAAAAACAATAGGTAATGGCAATGCCAATGAACAGAAAAACAAATACGCTTATGATGTTAAAGTGTCGCTCTAAAAAAGTAGCGGGACTTGCAGGGTGTTCGGCTTCCTCGGTTTCTTCTTGGGTAAAAATCTGGAATAAAACCGGCATAGATCCAATCGTGATAAACGCAATGCATAGCACACTGGAATAATCCGGAAAAGTGGCAATGCTAATGCCCATGCTCACGGTGGTAATGGCAATCGCAAAAAATAGCATGGCCAGGGGGTGGGTTAGGGCAAAACGGCTTTTGATAATTGCTTCTAATACCATTGGAAAAAGACCTTTTGTTTCAAGATAATTCAACAGCGTTTTTAATAGTTTCCATAGCAATATGCTATATAAAGCATTAAAAGAAAGGAGAACCGCGTTTTCACTGTTTTTATTGGGGTTGATTGAATGGAAACCAAAAAACAAGTTCAAGATTCTCTTGTCTTTCCCGGTGCTTTGTTGTGCACGGAAGAAGAATTTGGCGTTGGCTTTAATACTCAAACAAATGTGGATGGCCAGGTTTTTTCCTCGACAGTAGGCACACCGATTTTTGATTCCAAAAATCGAATTGTTCGTGTAGCCCAAAAAACACGCACTATTCAGTTTTTACAACCGCGGAGTATTATAAAAGGTCGCGTAGTATTGGTAAAAGATCATGCGGCAATAATTGAAATTCTTTCTGCTGAAAAAAACGGTGTTATCCAAGTAATTCCTAATGTAACCGCTGCGATTCCCGTTTCGCGCATGGACCAAGAATTTGTTCGAAGCGCTCGAGAAAAATACAAAGTGGGGGACCTGGTAAGTGCTATTGTTGAAAAAGTAGTGCCTTGGGGCATTGATTTGAACACTCAATTTTTTGAGTTTGGTGTTATCAAAGCATTTTGTTCTCGATGTAGACAACCATTGCGTGCTATTGAAAGACAATTAAAGTGTACAAGCTGTGGCAATATAGAATATAGAAAACTGTCCAAAGAATATTCTTTGCGATAATATTTTTTTTTGTTGGAGGATTCAAAAATGGAATTAAAAGTTTTGAAAGACGATCCGTTTGAACTGGAGTTTGTTTTGAAGGAAAATCGCCATACTTTTCCCAATCTATTACGGTCTCGATTGTTGCATGACGCAAGCGTTTCTTTTGTCGCCTGCAAACTATTGCATCCATTGGATGAAGAATGCCACTTTATTGTCAAAACCAAAGGCAAAAAAGCCAAAAAAGCATTGCTCGAAGCCAGCGAAAAAATCGATGAAGATCTTCACGCCCTTCAAAAAACCATTGAAAAAAAGCTCAAATAAAACCGTTTTTTATTTTTTCGATTCTACTTTTTACGTGAAACCATTAGTTCGGTGCTCGCATTTGATTGCAAGCGGTGTTTCGGCGGAGAAAGTGCCGGGCCCAAATAAGCATTTTTTAATGGCTTTCCTTGTTAAATTGTAAAACGGTGAAAAAAATTATGCCTTTTGGAACTTTTTGGACAAAATTGTGGGCCAAGATCAAGTGGATTGATCCTTTTACCTATTCGGACTTGCTATTAAAAAAAATCAATCCGAGCGAGCACTGGAGCGTTAAGTTTGGTGTGGAACTGGGAACAGCTTTCTTATCTGCTTTTGTATTATACACCATTGTTGGATTAATTATGGGTAGTAGCATGCCCTTGGTTATTGTGGTTTCGGGCAGCATGGAACCCGTACTGCATCGAGGCGATGTGGTGTTGTTGAAGGGTGTTCAAACCATTGATGATCTTAAAACACAAGAAGTAACGATTAATCGAAATCTAAAAGGACTGGGGTTTTGGGATTTTGGACACGTTAATTATTATCCCGATCCCGGTGCGATTCCACTAAATTCTAATTTGCCGGGCCAACGCACTGGACGCGGTGTTTATTCTATTACTATTGAAGACCAAAACTATCGTTTTCAAACAGACGGTGACATTATAGTATACTTTTCCCACATGACAGGGAGAATGCCGGAAGCCATTATTCACAGAGCGGTTCTCAAAATAAAAGCCTTGGACGGCGAATATGTTTTAACCAAAGGAGACGCCAATCCACCATTCGACCAAGACTGTGGTAGAGTAATAACCGGCATTCCCGAATACCCCTGCATTACATTATACCCGATTCCAATAGAAGAAATTCAAGGCAAATCAGCCGGCTTTGTTCCGCTCATTGGATTTGTAAAACTCGTTCTAGTAGATGACTTAACTCAATTTTTACAAGGCTGTCCCAAAACATTATCCTGTCCAACGGGCTGTTGCTTCCCCTAGGCCTTTTAAAAAAGGCCTGCGAAAAAATAGGTCGTCCTGTCTTCGACAGGGCATCGCTATATTTTTTTCAAAAAGCTCGCAAAAAACACGCCTTTGGTAATCTTATAATACAACAAAGCAGCAAGTATTTTTATGGCTTTAAAATCAAGTCCTCGTCGCGTTTCACAAGCAAGAAAAACCATTCATGGACCTTATCTTCGACGCAAGCGAATGGCCCAGCTTCGTCTCCGAATAATCAAGCTAAAATCAGATATTAAGTCTTCTAAACTTGCTCGGGATAGGTTACTTAACCGTGTTTCGAGGGCGCCTTCTTGGGGTCTTTCGGTTCATCTTAGATTAGAGGCGCGTACTTTGGCTGAAAACGAAGGCAAGGCGTCAGATGAACTTGCATTGTACCGCAAAGAACTAGCGAAGCTCAAGAAAAAGACTTATTGATTAAGTGACTGATTTATAGTTTTTCTTTTTTTTCAAGCAAGACTGTTTTTTAAATTGTTAGTGGGTTTCTTGTGTAAGGAAGAGAACAAAATGGTAAAACTGGTTTTAGGACAAGCAGGCGATTTTAAGCGTTGCATTGATGGAATCGCAGTATTAATTGACGAAGCAGAATTGGTATTAGAACCTAATGGATTGGTGTTAAAAGCCACTGACCCTAGTCAGATTTCTA
>JAHJAQ010000003.1 GCA_018813975.1 Microcaldota archaeon | reverse complement strand
TTTTTTTTTTTTGCGAAAAAAAGGGCTCAAAAGCATTCTTGTTTTTAATTTAGATAAACAATTTCTGTGCCGGATATTTTTGCAGGGTATAATGGGGGATTGAATTCTCTTCCTTTTATTTCGGTTTCTCCAAACAAGCCGTTAAATGATTCTATCTGTAATAAACCGTTTTTGATTTTTTCTTTTGATTCTCCCGACTTTTCTATTGCCTGTGCAATCAGATAGACAGTATCATATCCTGAAACAGCATAATGGTCTATTTCTTTGTTAAATTCGCTTTCAAACTTTTCTTTGAAAACAGTGATTTTTTCTTCAATGTTTTCTCCGTAAATCTTTGGCGTTCCTGCATACACTTCTTTGTTGCTTGCTTCCAGACCTTTTCTTGCTGTCGGGGTTGAAATGGTGGAAGCTGAAAAAATCATTGTATTTATATTCAGTTCTTCTATCTGTTTGATTGCGGTAAGAATGTGGTTTGTGAAACCAACAACCAGAATGGCATCGGGATTGTTTTCCTTGATTTTGAATAATTCTGTTTTAAAATCTGTTGCAGAAGCCAAAAAAGATTCCCCGAAAACTTCTCCATTAAATTCTTCTTTTAGCTTGTTGTACATGGACAATCCAAAATCATCGTTTAAATAAAGAATTGCTATGGTTTCAATGTTGTGATTCTCGGCTATTTCAATTATGGGGGGAATTTCTTGATTGGCTATGGGATAATATCTGAATGCCCAGTTATTGTTTGTAAGGTTTGGAACGGTTGCAACGGAAGCAACTAACGGGATTTTTTGTTCTGTTGCTTTTGGAGCAAGAGACATTGAAATTGCGCTGTAAATCGAAACAATCACATTCAGGTCTTTTAAATTAATCAAATTATTAAAGGCATTTACCGCTTCTTGTGGATTGGATTGGCTGTCCTCAATAACAAGCTCTAATTCTTTTCCGTTAATCCCTCCTTTTTCGTTAATTTCGTTTATTGCCAGTTGCATGCCGTTAATGAATTGTCCTCCTTCAAAAGCACCAAATCCAGTTAATGGAAGAATCCCCCCGATTCGGATGGTGTCTGTTTTCGGCGTGAAAACCAGCGTACCGTAGATAATTAGGATTGCTGCTAATGTGGCTAAACAGATCAGTGTTATCTTGTTTTTTTCCATCTATTAAATAAAGAAGCTGGAACTTAAAATATTTTGTATCATTAATTTTTTTTTGAATTGCCAATCTTTTTATCCTGCATTGCATGACATTATGTTAGGTGATAATTTATGGTGCAGTGTCATGATTTGAAAGAAAACGATGTACTGGTTTGCTCGAGGTGTAAAACGGAATTCAAGGTTTTAAAGCAGTGCAAAGAAGCCACGAGTGAAGAGGAAGATTGTTCTTGTCACACGGATTCGGAAACGTGCATTTTTAGGTGTTGTGGACAAGAACTTGAAAAAAAATAGTTTATTGTTTTTGAGTGTAGTGTTTGGAACGATCTGAATTGTTTTATTCGGTTCCGGGCGCTTTTTTCAGGCTTTCCAATGCAATGAAAACAAACATGATTATGGCAACAAAACCAATTAAGAGTGCTATAAGTTCTTCTGAAATCGCTTGGTTGGTTGGGGGGGCAATAGGTTCGGGAAGAATTGCGTTGTCAGGAGGAATTGTATTGTCGGTGGGAATTGCGGGGGGTTGCAAGCTTGTACAAGTTTGTTCTAAAACAGGTTTTTGGTTTTCAGTTCCACATTCATTTGAATCCGTGCATGTTCTGGATTGTGTTTCATTCCGGCACGCGTCCCAATCATTGCACACCCAGTTTTCCGTGCACGCGCCCGGTATATCTTCGTCGTCATTCGCATCATCGTCATCATCATCGGGTACACTGTCGGGCTGGTTGGGATCTGTTCCATTCCAGTATTCTTCCAGATTGGAAAAGCTGTCTTGGTCGGGATCATCATTTGGGTTTTGAAGCAAGTTTCCAAAGTGTTCTATTTCCCATGTATCCGGCAATCCGTCATGGTCGGTATCGGACTCGGCTTCGCATTGTCCCGCCAGCACACAGATTTCTTCTTCTGACAACGCGCGGTTCCAGACGGTTACTTCATCTATAATGCCTTCAAAGTGAGCGTCAGAAGAAAAACCATTTCCAATAAACGCATGGTATTCTTCCGCGCTAAATCCATATTCGTAAAAACCCACGTTCGGGTTTTCAATGGTCGCATCCAGCACACCATTAAAATATATTTTAGAGCCAATGCCTTCTTCTAATATAAAAGCAAGGTGCACCCATTTGTTTGAATTAATCGTGCTTTCAGAAGAAGGCCAAGTGTTTACATTGGCAGTGGTGTTCCTTACCATGGCGCGTACTTTTCCAAGTGCAGTGCCTGTTCCGGCACTAAAATAATCAAATCCTCCCAACTGATGGGTAATGACATTGTATTTGTTTACATTCATGGGTTTTACCCAGGCGGTAATCGTTGATTTTCGATTATCTACACCATAGGTGTTTTTTTGGGCTAGAATAGAAGGAACTTCAATATAATCGGGGAGTTGTTCGTCTCCATTAAAGCGATACGCTCCGGTTCCCTTATATCCTCCTGTTGGAAGCCAGCTAGGATTATGTAGGATTGCATTGTACTGGTTTTTGGATTGGTCCCATGAATTTTCAAAATCAAAAGACCAGTAGGCCAGTAATCCTTTTGGGCAATCATGCGGACAAGATTGCGTGTTTTCTCCTTGTTGACAAATGTGATTGTTATTACAGCTAACGGGTGGATCGTTCCAGTTTAATGGATTGGTTTTGTTATTGACTTCTGTTGAATCAGTAACCTCGTCAAAATCACTGTCTGGATTGGTTGGATCGGTTTGATTGGAATATTCTTCTTTGTCAATGAGTCCGTCAGTATCAAAGTCGCCTTGCCCATTTCGATTCAGTGTTCCAAAATATAATATTTCCCAATCGTCTCTCATGTCATCATTATCCCGGTCTCCTTGTTCAGTCATTAATTGTATTGTAGTTCCCCAAATAATTTCATTGGGAGCATTCTCTTTGTTTGAAGAACGAATTCGAATGTCATAAAGGGTTGTTTCTTTGAGACCCGTTATACTAATTTCGTGATTGAGTGTTTTTTCGTTATGAATGATTCGTTCGTCAGGTCCGGATGGCCGGTCTTTATCGGTTTCCCAAAAAACACCATTACTAGTATAGGACACGTCACTGTCCGTTGGTTCTGATGTTGTCCAAGAAATTTTTATGCTGGTTCCGGTCAAAAACTCGGTATTTTCATTTTGAATTTCTCGAAACCACCCATTGTTTGGGTTAATTGGCCAGTCAACATCGGGATTAAACTGGCCACTCAAATATGCTGCTTTTCGGATATCATAATATGGTTTGAAATAGTCTATCCAATCACTGGTAAACTTGCGTTCTGCTCCATTGAGGTTTTGGGCCATAACCCTATTTTTTTCGGCTTCCGATATCGCGAGTTTTTTTATGGTAAGTCGTTTGAGTGAACCATAGGCTTGGGACAAACCATAACCAGAAGTATAAAACCGCAAATAGGGATCATTGGGGCCATTAATCTCTGCTATCGGTCCAGTTTCCCCGGTTAGCGTATGATTTACATACGCGTTGATCATTATGGCACGTAAACCAGAGTATTCAAACCATGGGTCCCAAACATCGAGTGAATCATGATGGTAAATAATGCCGTTATCTCCAATGTCTTCTCGCACCCTCTTAAAAAATAGGTAATCCTGAATTAAATTTCCTGTATTTCCATTATCAAAATACCATCCATCCAAATCATATTGGGTTTGAAATTCATTCATCCATGTTAGGGTTATGCTTGGATCTTGGCGTTTCCCCGCTTGAGGGTGGCCTTGCGGATAAATCCATGCATTGGGGGCGTCCGGGGAAAATAAATATGAAATGACTTTGAATCCCTTTTGATGAGCTTGATTAATAAAAGATATAAAAGTGGATTCAATCTCTGAGTCAACCACGTAGCCAAATTCATTGTTTTCCATTAAAACAGGTCGAAATGAATTGGTGTAAATGTTATTCCAAACCATCACAGTTCCAAAACCATTTTCTGATAATTCATCGAATTCGGTGGGGTCATCAATATACGCCTGCATGGGCATATTTCCAAGAAAATGAACAAATGGTTTTGCATTGGCTCCATACAATCCTTCAAAATCAAAGGGCTTGGGCGGGAACACCATGTGACCCATGGTTTCATCAGGGTCTAAAACAATTTGGGTTTCATTTTCAAGGTTAATTGTTGTTGGTTCTCCGATTAATTGTGCGTGCAATGATCCCCCATATCCGTCGGTCCACATTTTATTCGCTCCATTGCCTTTGTTCCAAGAAGGGTTTGAAATCTGGTTGGTGTGCGTGTATGAAAAAGGAGCCAGAGCCGTTACTAAAAAAAAAGAATCTGAATTAAATTCAAATCGAACCATGGTACTTTCAATTTTGGAAGAACGCAAGTTAGCATACACAATGGATAATGGGCCAATATCCGAGTCAAAATCCAGTTGTCCTACTTGGCGCGGATTAATGGTATTGGTTGCAGGATCAATACGCCGCCATAATTTCATTCCGGTGCGGTTTAAAATGTACGTGGCACCGGTAGTGGTAATGGTAATGCTGTTTTCATTTCCCGTTACGGACTCTATTTGCATGCCAAAAAAAGCATCGCAGTCCTCATCGACTTCTTCATCGCCGTCATTATCAATGCCGTCACAAACCTCGATGCCATCCAAGGCATTGCCTGTTAGCTTTAACGGTGTTTTTGGGGTTTCCGCACTCGATAAATAATAAAAACCACCGCCAATCAACAAGCAGACTGCCACTAAAATCATAATGGCTTTTGGTTGTTCTATTTCCATATAGAAGAACAAATCCGTTCTGGTATATAAAGATTTTTTTTTTCGGTTTTTTTTCCAGCTAGCCAATTAAAAATCATTTTTTGTTTTAAACCCGTTTTTTGATGTTTATCTTGCCATTGAGTTTTTTAAGCAAAAGACTAAAATTCAAGCGTTTAACCAAAGCCAAACAAACCAGCTTGTAGTTTAACTTTTACTGGAATTGTACTCTCTGTTTCCAAGGATTCTTAGTTTCAAAAAACCATTTTTGTTCAAGGTGGTTTTGTATGAAAAGAAAAGTTTATTTGCGGTTTTTGTTTTTGCTTCCTCCGCTTTTTTTGAGTATTGTGGCGGCGTTAGGATAAGAAAATGCGGGCGGTTTGTGCGCTAGAGGCCAGCACAACCAGTGAAAACAAGAATGCTAAGAATAATGCTAAGAACAATATTCCTGCTCTTTTGGAAATTTTTTGGTATTTCCACACCACAAAAAACAATACCAGCGCGGATAATAAGAAAAAAGTCATGGGAACGAATTGAATAATTGGTTCAACGCGATACGGTCTGATAAGCGCGACCAGTCCGCCCACGATTCCAATATTGGCAATGCCGCTTCCAATAATGTTGCCCAAAAAAGCATCCGTGAGTTTTTTTCGAAGCGTAGTAAGTGAAACAACTAATTCAGGAAGAGAAGTGCCAATCGCTAGAATTGTTAAGCCCAATAGTGTTTCTGAAAAACCGAGTTTAGTGGCTAAAATAATTCCGTTTGAAATCGCCCATTCTGCCCCCATCCAGATTCCGGCAATTCCAATTATAATAGTGAATACATCAAACCAATGGCGTTTGTTCCATTCTTTTGGAATTACTGTGGGAAAGCGGATTTTTTTTCCCACTTCAAGCAAAAAAGTAAAGTGCCAAAAGCTTTCATAGCGTTTTACAATTCGCGTAATCACCAACAAATAGGCAATGAACATCAAAAGCAATAGGGCACCAGCGTCCCGAGAAAAAAAACCCGTTAATGAAATTACTGCGAACACTAAGGTGAAAATAAGAAGTGGAATTAAGTGTTCTTTAAAATGATCTTGTTTAACCGAAAAAACACCCGTGGCAAGAATCGCGGTTCCCATGATTAATCCAACATTGCTTATATTGCTTCCAATAATAGTTCCCCAGGCAATGAGTGGTTGGTTGTGAATAGCTGCCATTACTCCCGTAGCAATTTCAGGCAAGGAAGTTCCAAACGCGAGCAAGGTTATTCCAATTAAAAACTCGCTCACGCCAAGTGTTTTGGCAAGCCTGGAAGCACTGCTCACGAGTTTTTCAGCCGAAATTAGTAGGATTGCCAATCCCGCAAAGAACAGGACCAGTGTAACGAGTACCATACTATTCTTTCGAATAGAAAAGACTTTTTAATACCCTTTGAACCTTTTTGTTATTGAAAAGGGGCACTTGTAATATGAATGATGTGATTATACTGTTTTTGTTTCTAGCCGGAATTGTTCTGGCCGGCTTTTTAGGCACTCTTTTTTTTAAGAGAACCAAGTTTTCGGATTTTATTCTGCTAATGCTTTTAGGGCTTTTTATAGGCCCTGTTTTCAATTTGTTAGGCACGGATTCGATTGTTTTTTTGCGGGACATTACTCCTTTTTTTGCCGCTCTTGCACTTGCAATTTTGCTTTTTGAAGGCGGTTTGAGGCTGAATTTTTATAAAG
>JAHJAQ010000018.1 GCA_018813975.1 Microcaldota archaeon | reverse complement strand
GCCATCTTCAACCGTAGTAGAATCCCATTCTAGTTCAATAATAGAACTACTTCCTTTGTTTACTTGTTCTATCTGGTCTGTAGTAGCATACCCATCCAAATAAAATGCTACTTTACTTGCAGTACTTGCGCTAGACGTTATTTCTACTTGTAAAGTGGTTGTTCCAGAAACCGTCGCACCTTCTATTGGATTCAACCAATTAGGCCCGTTTGGTATTGCAGCCGGGACATTTGCGGACGGGTTGTTTGCAGGAGGATTATTTGCAGGCTGGTTATCTACTGGATTTGTAGTAACTGTTACTTCATCACTTAATGACTCATTTCCCGCATTATCACGCGCAATTAATCTAAACGTGTAAGAGGTTCCGCTTGCTAAGTCTTCTACCAGATATTCCCTGGTTCCAGTACCAAGCCCGGTTGCATATCCTACAACGTCAAATTCAAGCAGTCCTGACGGCCCATTATCCACTACTTCGCTCCAATTAAGTTTAATCCCTGTAGGGCCAAAAGGGGCCCCACTAAGCACGGGGACTTCAGGTGCAGTTACATCAAGAGTGATTGAATCGGATTGTACTGGAGTGGAAACATATCCAACGCTATCACGACATTCTCCGTACACCGTGTATTCTCCGTTTCCACTGTTCGTGTCCCAAGCAAAATCCATTCCACTACTACTATACGCCAGGTATTCGCCAAGAGAAGTTTCTTCCATTCCAAAATGACATTCTGCCAGGTCAGCGGAACCCTCTACATTTATTGTAATAGTGGTTTCGTCTTCTGCATTGGCATAATCCGCGCCCCCCTTTAATTCAAAAGAATTAATATCGGGCGGAGCCGTATCTAAAATAATAGTATCGAATTGTTCTTGCACGTTTCCATGAATATCCGTGCATGCCACCATAATTGTTTTTTCGTTGTCATCGCCTGGTGTCCATGGATAATTGGTAATGGTTGTTTGGAAGGCTACGTTTTGATCTGGTGTTCCATCAACTGTAATCAAACAAGGTGTTCCAGTAAAATCACCAACCGTTCCATCTAATGCTAGATCAACATCGGTTGTATTATTGGTGTGCGTGTCTCCATCGTTAATCGTGAGTGCTGTAAAGTCGGCAAACGAATCCACGTTTAAGGTGACAGGGCCTTGGAGTGTTTCATCATTTCCTGCTCCGTCAGTAGCATAATAAGAAAAAGTGTTGTCGCCTTCAATCGCGGTTAGTACAAGCGGACTAGCAACAGTTTGTTCTCCTTCGCTATTCCATTCGTAGTTGATTTGGCATCCACTTAATGCATCGGTACACGTGAGGGTAATTGTAGGGGCAGTTTCAATATACCAATCATCTGCTCCATTGGGATCAGTTGGGTCAATGGCATAATCCGTGGTTGGAGCGGTTATATCATAAATAATAGTATCACTCTCGGTAACCCCTTCCGGGGTTTCGTCATCCGTTACTTTTGCATAAACGGTTTTTGAGCCTTCATCACTCGTGCAACCAAATGTAGGGTTTGTAATGTCAAATTCTTCATATGGGCTTACAAATCCTATTTCTCCTGAAAAATCAGTACCATTGCACGAAAAGCTCATTTTGGGATTGATCCCAGGTTCTGTTGCAGTAATACTCATACTAGGAGCACTGGAATTGGTATATTCTGCCATTTCGAGGGTAACGGTTGTTACTGCAACTACTGTAGAGATAAAAACAAGAAGCAGTAGAATTCCAATTCCCCATTTTTTGACCGTCATTTTTTGTTTCCCTCTAAACAAGGTCTATTATAATTATAGTAAAAATTAGACATAAATAAACCTTGAAACCTTTTAAAGCTTTTCACTTGAATGAAAAGGGTTTTTCCACTCTTTTCGGGCTTTTTCCAATCGTTCCAGATCATCGGTTTGAAAGCATTGCAACTGGCTTTCCCATCCAAATAGTTTTTCGTTTTTTGCGAGTTGGGGAAAAACCTGTTTTTCAATGGAAACGGTTTGGTTTGCCGGAATAAGGTCAAACACTTTGCTGGACAAGAGGTATGCGCCGGCACTAACCAATCCTTTTTCGTTTTGAGGAGAAACGCTTTTCTCTAAAAATTGCGTGATTTGGTTTCCTTTTAATTGAACCGAACCAAATTGAGAAACATCCAAAATCGGAATAAGTGATAAAACGCCCAGCGCTTTTTTTTGTTCAAACAATTCGTTCATTGCCAAAAAATTAATGTCTTTTACCTCATCTCCATTCATCATAATAAATTTTTCTTCATTTTTAAAATAGTGCTCGGCTTCTTTCAATGCTCCGGCGGTTCCCAAAAATTCTTTTTCAATACTGTAAAAAATTTTTACGCCAAATCTTTCTCCGTTTCCAAAAAAAGACTGTATTTTTTCATGCAAGTGCCCAACACCCAAAACAATTCTTTGCACGCCAAATTTTTTGCATAATTCAATGTTCCATTGTAAAATGGGTTTTCCTTTTACCGCTAGCATTACTTTTGGAGTATCATTGGTTAGTGGCTTGAGTCTTTCTCCTTTTCCGCCCGCAAGAATAAAAGCCAATTTCACATTTAACGGCATGCCACTATTCACCAATACCACATAAATTCAAGGAGATTTAAAAGAGTTTTTGGTGCAACATCCCTTCTAAACAGTTATTAATTAACATTGGCTATCAGTATTATTAAATTGAAGAAGTGGGTTTTGAGGTTTCGATTTTATGTCCTCTAAAACGGTCTTGGTAACGGGTTCTAGCGGAACCATTGGAACGGCTTTTTGCGAGCAGTTATTATCCGAAAAGACGGATTTCATCGGAATCGACCAGAAGCCCAACCAATGGAACAAGAGCATCAACCAAAAAACCATTCTTGCGGATTTGCGAAAAACCGATTGGTTTGAAAAAATTCCTGTTGCACCTGCAATAGTTGTTCACTTGGCTGCTCATCCCTTTGTGTTTGCATCGGTTGAGAACCCGCAACTGGCAGTGGATAACACTGTTATGGTTTTGAATGTTCTGGAATACTGTCGGCAAAAAAAAGTTTCTCAGCTGATTTTTGCATCCAGTCGTGAGGTCTATGGAAACAATGGTCCTAAAATCTGCAAAGAAACTGACGTGCGCATTGAGCATAGCGAGTCCCCTTATGCGGCTTCCAAAATTGCAGGCGAGGCATTTGTTACAGCCTACCAGAAATGCTTTGGAATCGATTTTGTTATTGTCCGCTTTTCGAACGTTTACGGTCGCTTTGACATAACCAATCGCTTGATTCCCCTGGTGATTTCAAAAAACAAAAAAAACGAGGATATTATTGTTTTTGGAGAACAAAAAGAACTGCCATTTACTTTTATTGATGATACCGCACTTGGCCTTTGGCGTGTTCTCAAAAAGTTTGACCAAGTCAAGAACCAGTCCGTTAATATTGCCAGTTCCAAGACCACTAAAATAGTGGATGTGGTTCGTTTGCTGCAGACTCAAATGAAAACAACCAATAAGATTCATATTGAGTCTCCGCGGATTGGAGAGGTCATTCGATTTCAGGCGGATGTTTCTAAGGCACAGCGCCTTTTGGGATTTGAAGCCAAAACAAGTATTCAAGAAGGAATCCGCAAAACCATTTTGTGGTACAACAAAAACGTTCCTTGATCCAGTTTCAAGCCGTGGGTTTTTTTTTGTTTTCAAATGAACAATGTTAAAAATAGCAATGTGCAAGAAATATATGATTTTGTTATCCAAGAAAAGGGATGGTTTTGATAAAACACATTTTTCCAAAAGGCGAGGCTGGAGTGGGCCATTGGACCAATAACCGAATAAAAAATTTTGTTCCTCCAAAAAACGCGAAAATCGTTGATTTGGCATGTGGCCAAAGAAAAATTCCTGGTGCCATTGGTCTGGATAAGGATCCCGTCAGCCACGCACAAGTAATTGCCGATGCAACCAAAAAGCTTCCGTTTGACTCTAACAGTCTTGACATGGTTTTTTGCCTGAACTTTTTGGAACATACCTTAGATTTTGATTCTGTACTATCAGAGATCTATCGCATTCTAAAACCCAAGGGAATTCTTCACGTGGAAGTACCCTATTACAATTCGTTCAACCATAGTCAAATTCCTTTTCATCGCGTTCAGTTTTGCGAAACTACAATGGAAAACTTTTACACCAAAAAAGGAACGTTTGCCCGTTACTCTAAAGCAAAATTTAAAATCCTTGAAACCGAGTTATATTTCACTAAACTGGCGCGTATTTTCCCAAAAGGCATTCGCATAAAATGCGCGCATTATATTTCAAATCTCTGTTACCAAATTTATTGGAAACTGCAAAAGGATGAATAAATGGTGAAAAAAAAACGTTTTAGCGTCATAATTCCGGCCTATAACGAGGAAAAACGAATAGCCAACTGTTTAAATGCCTTTAAACTGGCTTTGCAAAAAAATCTTTCTTTTGAAGTTCTGGTAGTGGATGATGGAAGCACGGACAAGACCGTGGAAATTGCATCTTCATTCGGTTTTGTGAAGGTTCTAAAAGCAAGCCATAAAGGTGCGGCAGCAGCCCGAAACTTGGGGGCTCGAAAAGCACAAGGAGAGATTCTGGTGTTTACAGATGCAGATTGCATTCCCGATTCCGATTGGCTTTCAGTCATTGCGAACCAATTCGAAAAAGAGCCTGGTTTGGTGTGTATGGAAGGCAAAACCTATACTGATAAGACGGGTTTGTTCGAGCATGCGGTTTCAAATCAAAGTGGAAACGGTTTCCAGTCTTGTAATCTGGCTATTAAAAAAGACGTTTTTTTCAAGGCAAAGGGCTTTGACGAGCAGTATGTTTATTTTCGGGAAGACAGCGATTTGGCTTTTGCGCTCCTTGAAAAAAAATTCAAAATCGCATTTGTTCCCAAAATGAAGGTTTTTCACCCCAAGCGAAAAATAAGCGAGCGTGCTTTTTTCCGCGAATTGTTTTTGGTTCGAAACGATATCTTGCTTTTCAAAAAATTTCCCACGCTTTATAACCAGTTTTTTGGTTTTGTTTGCAAGGGAAACTTCAAGCAATCCATTATAACCTGGTTTTTGGCATTATTGTTTGTTGCTGGAATGCTCATTCTAACCTATAATGGTCAACCAGAATCATTGCTGAGTGCGCAAGGAGACAACGTGGATTATAGCATCAACTTCTTTCCAATGACTCTTTTTTTGGTTTTGTTGCTGGTGTTGTTCCGCTTTTTTGTTTCCATGAAAGGAAAAACCTTTTCGTTTTCAGAAGGAGTTCGGTTTTTGGCTATTACCACCCTAAGGGATTTATTATTCCCGTTTTTTTTTGTCTATTACTGGTTTTCAACCAAAAAAAGTTTCTAGTTTTTTTCGATTCCATAGTGCGATGCAATGATTTCAAGGGTTTTTTCCTGGTTTTTTAAACAATCATACTTTTTTTCTTTTATTTCTAAGGTCACTCCGATTTTCTTTTTTTCCGAAGCAATAACTAGTTTTTCAAGCCATTCAAACAGTTCTTTTTTGGGCGTTACACCCAGACCGGGAACCGCGCCATCCTCAGTACTTTTTGGGATTGTGCTTGTATTAAAATTGAAATCGCTGAAATGAATGTGTCGGATTTTTTCTCCTAAGTCTGTGAATTCTTTCGGTCCATTTTTTGCTATGCTCTGGATTTCGTTCCACTCGTTTTCAAAAAAACCATTGAACAGTTTTTGGTTTTGCACCATTCTCTTGCAGGACTCAATAGTCATTCCCGCGTGTGCCGTATCAATTGTTATTCCAATTTTCGGGTTTTCACTCATTTTCGCCAAATCGCTTGGAAGATTGGCCAGATAATTGGTTCCATATTTTTTGTTTACCGGGGTATACAGGTTTTCCACGCAAATCCGGTCATCCGTGTCCGCGAGTTTTTCCAACTGTTGTTTCACTATTTCAAGGTTTTTTTGCTTTTGTTGCGGATTGTTTTTTAGTTTTTGGTCCCAGTATTCAAAAGGAATGGTTCCGGTATGGACATTGATTATTTCCACAAATTCCGGGCAGAAATCCAAAAGTGCTTGTACATTTTCAAACGGTTTTTTTCCCATTTCAAACGCTGTTTTGTCTGGTGGAAACCATGGTGCGTGAAGGGAAAAATAGGTGTGATCAAACAACGAATCCAGTTTTTCCTTGACCTTTATTCCGTATTTTTTTTGTTCTTTGAGGTTTTGAACATCGTTTGGATTAATAAACAAGAATTCCCCACCAAACTGTTCAAAGCCCAGTTCGTTCGCGTATCTCGCGATTTTTAACCGCGGTTCTATTTGCTCTTTTTTAGCAGAATAAAAATCCGTGAGAAAAAAAACGCTTTTGGGAAGACTCATTGGTTTATACCCCTTATTTTTTTTGGGCTCGTTCTTGGACGATTTTGTTACAGTGCAATAAGTCTTCGATGGTTCCAGCATCTAACCATTTGTCTTGTAGCTTACTGGCTTTTAATGTTCCTTGTTGAATGTAATGGTTTTGAACCTCGGAAATTTCTAGTTCTCCTCGTGCACTGGGTTTTAACGTTTCAATTATGTTGAAAACGTCTGATGTAAACATCAATACGCCAATGGAAATCCAGTTGGTAGGGGGTTCTTTTGGTTTTTCCACGATTTTGGTTACATTGTCTCCTTCTAGTACGGCTACGCCACTTCCTTGTGCTTCTTCGCGCGTTCCCTCATATAATAAAATACGGGCTTTTTCTTGGCCATCTTTAAATTCTTGTACAATTGTTTTGATGCTTTCAAACAAAATATTGTCTCCGTTAACCGAAACAAATTTGTCTTCTCCCACAAATTCTTTGGCCAATCCAATGGCCTGGGGAATGCCCCCTGCTTCGTCTTGCACACGATATGTAAACTTTACCCCGTATTTGGAACCGCTTCCCAATAACTGAAAAATCGCGCCGGCATGATGCGTGCCCGTTACAATCATGATATCGGTTATCCCTGCTTCTTTGAGCATTTCAATGGGATAAAAAATCATGGGTTTGTCATAAATCGGCAACAAATGTTTGTTAGTCACAAGTGTCAATGGATTCAACCTTGACCCTGTTCCACCACTCAAAATAATTCCTTTCACTTCATATCACGTCCTTTTTTTTATTTGACAAGTGGTTTCCACCAGTTTTCGTTTTCTTTATACCATTCCACGGTTTCGCGAAGGCCTTGTTCGAATGGAGTCTTTGGTTTCCAGTCCAGTTCTTTCGAGATTTTTTCGTGGTTTAAGGAATACCTAAAATCATGGCCTAATCGATCAGGCACTCTTTCAATCATAGAATCGGACTGTTCCATTAGTTCTAGAATGGTTTTGGTCAGTTCAATGTTTGGAATTTCATTTCCACCACCAATGTTATAGACTTCTCCGTTCTTTCCTTTTTTCAATACCGCTTCAATGGCTTCACAATTATCTTTCACAAATAACCAGTCGCGGATTTGTTTTCCTTCTCCGTACAACGGAACTTTTTTTCCACGAATTAAATTGGTTACAAACAATGGAACCACTTTTTCTGGAAATTGGTGGCTTCCGTAATTATTACTGCTTCGCGTGATTACAACTGGCACGCCATAAGTTGCAAAAAAACTGTATGCCAAGCGATCAGCCCCTGCTTTGCTGGCAGCGTATGGATTGCGTGGCATTAAAAGCGATTCTTCCGTGAATTGTCCTTCTAATATTTGGCCGTAAACTTCATCGGTTGAAATTTGCACGAATTTTTTGATGCCTTGTTTGCGCGAGGCTTCTAGCAAACAATAGGCTCCGAACACGTCGGTTTGAATGAATTCAGTGGCGCTTTGAATGCTTCGATCCACGTGACTTTCCGCGGCAAAATTAACAACTCCTTCACAGCCTTGAATGGCTTTTTCAACGTCTTGGGTATTGCAAATGTCTCCTTTTTGAAAAGAATAATTGGGGTTTTCCTCGATTTCTTTGAGGTTTTCTAGCCTTCCAGCATAGGTGAGCTTGTCCAAATTAACGATTTCATCTTGTGGATTTTGCTTTAAATGTTCTTGATATAATGACTGCCAATAAAGCCGGCCCCACCAGTTACTAAGATTTTCATAGTGTTCTAGTATCTTTTTCAGGCTTCTTTTAAAAGGCTCTTTGGTTCAATCCTGCAAAAAAGCAGCTTTTTTTGGTACAATCCTGGTTTGAAAGGGTTTTAACAAAGTTTGCGATTTTTTTTTGTATGGTATTATTATGCCTACTAAATCTTCTAAGTCATGGTCAGATGTTAGCATTGTCGTGGCAACCTTTAACAATGTAGCCACCTTAAAAAGAACCGTACAAGGACTAACAGAATTGAACTATCCAAGCCAGTTTGAAATTATTGTTGTAAATGATGGTTCAACGGATAGCACGCGCCAGATGATGAAAACCGAGTTTGAAAAAAATCCACGCGTTGTATTTATCGATTTTAAAAAAAACCAAGGCGTGTGTAAGGCACGCAATGCAGGCATTCAAAAAGCGCGTTTTCCAATCGTGATTAATATGGACCATGATTGTATTCCAGAAAAGAACTGGCTACAAAAAATGGTTGCGGGATTTGATTCTAAAAAAGTTGGTGTGGTTTCTGCGTATGGTGGTTATGGGGGCACTTCCACTGGTTTTCGAAAAGAATTGTTGGAAATGGTTGGTGGTTATGACGAAGAATATCGATATTATCGAGAAGATACAGATTTGACTTTTAAAATCATGGACTTGGGTTTTGAATTTAAACTGGTTAAAGCGGGTTATGAGCATGACCATGTGGAAGCCAAGCCACGGGGAAAAATGGGTTTTTTGCGGCATGTATGGAAGCGTTTGAATTACCACCAAAACGATGTATTGCTGTGGAAAAAGCATCCCACCAAGGTATGTGCAAAATTCTTGCATGTAAAGTTTGGCTTTCTGGTGGATCCAAGAACTGATTTTGCGGTTGCAACTGGAACCTGGCAGGAAAAAGGCGAGTTTGGTTTGAGCAGTCCAAGGGGGATTACTTTTTTGGAAAACAAATCCCCCTTTCATTTTGTTTTAATTATCTTGGGCGGGCTTGCCTATATTTTGGCGGTCAAACTTTTCCGATTGATGGCGAGCATTAAATTCAAAAAACTGTTAGTATAGGTACCAAACTAATTAAAGCGAACTTATTTTTTT
>JAHJAQ010000002.1 GCA_018813975.1 Microcaldota archaeon | reverse complement strand
TGGTAGTGCCTTCAAAGGCGGCAATCGCGTTTTCCATGGCTTCTTCGTCAATTAATCCATAAAACTTGCCATTAATTTTAATTGCATGCACGATTAAAGGAAAGTCTGCCAAATTGGTAATGGTAATAATGCGTGTATCGCTGGGTTGGGTTTGGGAATTCAATCCAAATCCAATGGTGGGGGGTGCTACCTCTGCAATATCCGTGTCTACACTGAGTTCTACCCGCGCGGAATTATAATCGGGTTTTTCTGCAATTCCAAATAATTTTTCTCCTGGTGCTTGGCCGGGCAAAGTCATTTCAACTTTTCCAAGACTATTGGTGATGGAACTTTTCAATAGGGTTTCAAATCGGTCTCGAATATTAACTACTGCATTTTCTATTGGTTCTTCAGTGTCCTTATCGGTTACTGTAAAAATTACATCGTTTTCAATGCCCGCTACCAATAAGTCTGGTTCTACACGAATCGCCAATTGTTTATCCGCTGCTACTAGAATTTGGACTTCGCGCGAGAACACGATTTCTTTTCGATCGGTATCTACAATTTCCAATACGATTCTGCCGCTTTTTAGTTTTTCCGTGAAAAATGCAATGTTTCCGGTTACTTGTCTTCCGGGACTTAAATCTCCTACATCAATGTTGGGCATTTTATAGTCATCTGCCACACCAATAATGGGCGTGCTTCCTTGCGGATCTGCATCAAAAATCGTGTATTCGCGTAACAATAAACTTTCTTCTGGATTTTTGACGCGTAGTTCAGCATTTCTAAAAGAATCAATATCGCGTTCACTAATATTGGCAATGGAAAAGGTAAGGGTGTAATTGTGTTTGGTTTGGGCGTGGAAAAAATTGTTTTCAAGGAAATGATTGAGTTCTGTTTCAGGATCAAAAATACTGGTTTCAAAGCAAAACGTATCATCGCATAATGTTCCAATGCCAACAGTATACCGTGCCAGTTTGGCATCAGAATATAATTCGTGGTCGCTTCCGCTTTGGTCTACTGGATCTTTGGTGTTACTGCTACCCACTCTCATCCAACTACGATACCATACACTAAGTTTTTCGCCAAGTGCAGCGGTTGGCTTTATTTTGATAATTACATCTGCTTCGATTACGCTGCCCAATGGATTTTCCCAAACCGCGTTTACCCATTTGGCATCTCCTTCTGTAATCGCTGCAGAATCTACGCTAATATCTTCCGTAAAAGAAGTGCTGCGAATAATGCTTGCTTGGGGAATATTGGTTTGTTTTAAGAATAACAAATCTTTTTCTATTATTGTGTCATCGCCGGTTCGAAGGTGAATGCCCGCCTCATTGGCTTTATTGCTGCCACTACTATTTTCTTCTGGAATTTTAACTCTAAATTTGGCTAAATATTCTTGTCCATTCGTTAAACTAACCGATCGATTAGAGGAGACCGGTGCAAACAAGTTTCCTTGGTATAATCCCAATAGTTCTATTTCAAACTTGGTAATGGGAGGCAATAATTCAATGGTAACTTCTTGGATCGTGGATGGCAAGATATTGTATTCTGGGCTTACAAAAGAAGCAAACCCTTGTTTTTGAACGATCAAGAAAACTTTTTTGTCTGCTCTTGTTTCAAATTCTAGTATGCCTTGTCCATCGGTTGGTCTTGCTCCTCCTCCAAAGGTTTCATTGTTGCTGGTGTCAATAAAAAATACTTGGGCAAATGGAATGGGCTGTCCTTCCTTATCCACTACATTAATGCGCAAAATGCCATTGGGAATTTGCATGGTAACCGTTAGATCAATGCTTTCTGTTGCTCCGGCTTTTTTGTTAAAGAAAATCGCATCACTCCAGCCTGAAACCGTTCCCTTGTATGCAAAAGCACTATAGGTGCCGGATGGCATTCCAGTAAAGCGTGCCATGCCATTCAAATCACTTAAGTGGTGTGCGGTTCCCAGGAAAAAGTGTTCTTCATTAGCAAGTGTTACAGAAGCATTGGAAACGGCCTTCCCAGCTTGATCCACTACTTGCACTAAGAGTGGACCGCCGCAAGAAGCGGTATAAGGTTCTAGTTCAACGATATAGCTTCCGGGACTTAATCGAATATCCGAGCGCGTTTCCAAACAATAATTCTTCGCATCAACCGTAACATCATATTCTACATCTTCGCTAACATAAAAGGTTACAAATCCATTGCTGTCTTGGCTTGTGAGTTGCCGGCCAATTTCAATGTCTTCATATAATAGCACCACACTCGCATTTTCAATGACCTTATTGGTTCCTTCTGCCACTACTTTGATTTTAATAGCGCCCACGGTACTAGCGGTTACACTTAGATTAATACTCATGGTTTGATTGCTAATCACCGCCACATTGCTTTGACTAACAGAACCAAAAATATCCGTTGCAACGGTTTGTACTTTATAAGTGCCCGGATCGAGGTCTTGAAATAGTACTACGCCTTCTACTGTAGCGGCTTGGGTAAGAGAGAATGCTCCTGCCGCATCATACAATACAACCACAATAGAATCGGTTACGGGAACCCCATTTTCTAATACGGTTACTTGTAGATTTCCTTTGTCAACATTAATTTGAGTGGCGGTTAAGAAAATGGATTGGGGATCATTAAAAATGGGTTGGGAATCTATTGTCAAATAACTATCCGAGGTAACGCGTGCAATGAGTCCGTTACATCCTGGTGGTTCGATTACTTGTACGCTTCCACTTGTAACCGTTACACTTTGTGGTGGTGTTATATTCGTGTTAATACAAGAAAAAACCAAGTGAATGTTTTCGCCAATAATAGGGCTGCCTTGTTGGTTTACAATTCGAATGGTTCTGGGAATTCCTTCTCCGAGGCCTGGTCCTGGCCCCACGCCTTCTGGTAATAACACTACTGTTTTGGTTTGTTCAGTTTCCACTAAAAATGATTCTGATTCAAAATGCTCAAAGCCATCCCGATCAATTACTATTTTGGCACGGCTATTTTGTGGAATACCAAACGGTGCGGTCTTGCCATCTACTCCAGTGGTTCCAGTTACTGTTTGGTCTCCAAACTCTACTAACACGGTTATGTTGGGTAATGGATTTTGTTGGGAATCCACTACTAGAACGCTTAGCGGAACTGTTGTAATAAAAAATATTGTTACTAAAAACCATACTAGTGCAATAATGAGTATACTAATGATAATTAAAAAGAGGGCAAAAGAAGGAAAGACTTTGTCAATGGGTTCTACAATGCGGTAAACCGGAATGCCCTTGGCATCCAAAGAATCCAAGAAATGATAATAGCGGTCTTCGCCATTATAGTAGAGCTCTTTGATTGCGTCCAGCAAACCCAATAAAATCCCTTCTTAACTATGCTCGATTAATATTTGACTCGTTTTGGTTTATTAATATACTGTTTATAAATAGCCATTTCTGTTATTTAAAGCTTCCAGCCCTCATTCCTCCTTTTTTATTGCTCAAATGGGTTTTGCATTTGATCTGGAGGGGGAATATTATTGGTGTCTTCTGGCGTGAATAATTCAAAAAAGTTTTCCAAAGAGAGCTCGCCGCTTCGAACTTTACTCATAAAATCCACGAGTCTTTCCCCGATACTAATGAGTATCTCAGATAATAGGCTTACAATAACCGCGAGTATTACCCCTATCACAAAAAAGTATATCGTGGTTTTGTTTAACAAATCGAATTCTTTTCGATTATTCAAATCCGCGAATAATTGTTCTCCAATCAAAACTCCGATCATGCCAAACCAGCTGAGAACCAATGCTTGTAAAAAAGACAATAATAGTAAGGAAGAACTGGTATCACCTGCTTGAATGGCCCCTAGCATTAAAAAAATGAGAAATCCTAGTCTTCCAAAAAACATCATGGAAAAAACCAGCATTACCAGTCCCATCCAAAACAATCCGAGGAAGGTGCTCATATCAAATACTAAGAGGGGGAATTGCCAATCAAAAATCTTGGCAAAAGCAAATCCCACGATCCACGCACTAATCAAAGACAAAAAAGAAACCAATAAATGTGCTCTGGAAACCATTTTTTTTTCACCAACAATGCAATAGTATAGAAAAAGGTTATTCAAAAATGTTTCTATCAGCTTTTTTTCAAAAAGCTGGCAAAAAAAGCCCTTCGGACTTGTGCCTTCGGGCAATTTCAGGGGGCCCTTTATTCGCTTCTGCCGAATTGGGCTGTTGCATAACAAGTCGTGGTATTACAGCTGATTCCAATTCCAATTTGAGTGGAAGAAGGGCTTAACATGATTTCTTTGTGGCCAGTAGTGCTGGTATTCCATTGATTAAAAAATTGTTGGGCGACATCCACGTTTTGAATGCCCTCTGAATAATAAAAGGTCGCCACGTTTTCTGGTGCCCAATCAGAATGCTCTAGTGTTCCAGTTTCTAATGAATGGTCGCTCCAGGTTTGGGCTTGGTTGTTCAAAAAATCGTTTGATTGTAAGGTGGGTGCATTGGTGCTTGTACGGCCCGCATTAATTAGCTCACGTAATTGTTTTTTTTTCGTCAACCACGGGTTGTACGGGTGAGGCTAGGGTTCCTTGTAAATCGGGTAGTAGATATTTTGAATTCCAACCCAATTCGAGGGAAGTTTTGGTTACTTTAATGCACACACGGCTATCTTTAATGGCTTCTGCAAGTGCTTGTAAGCTCATGTGTTTAACGGTGGATGGATTGATCTTATCCAATGGAATATTAAATGCATTTCCTTTGGTTCTATCAACGGTTTTGCTTTCAGTAGTTAGATTGTCTGCTTTGGCTGTGAACAAGGTGTCTTGTTTTATTTCCATGGTAGCGGTTTGATTGGCACACACCAAGTTGAATTGTGCATCGCTAATACCAATGGGTAAAAAGAACACGCCTTTGTCACTTGCTTGTAACAAACTATATTGGGTATCGCCTTGCTTGTTATTACACACGCCATTTGGATTTCCTTTTCCTTCTGCAAACTTGCTCCACTGGATTTTACCATTTAGAGTATTGTATTTTTCTGGCTTGAAATCAAACAATACACCATTGTTTTCTCCTGTGGTTACTGTAAATGCAAATGGAATGGTTGGCGAAAACTTAAAAGTGGAAGCGATATATGAAATATTAATTAATTCTCCTTGCTGTGTTTTGGCATCACTCAAGTCTTTCAAATAAGTCAAGGTTAAGGTTGTATTCCCTCCCGTTGAAAGTGCTTTGTGATCCTGGCTTATATACACTGCATCGCTTCCACCGGTTAGGGCTGTTCCATAATCTGGGCTTTCGCTTTGTCCTTGCAAGGAAGCATCAAACGGCAAGTAAAACAATACATTTTCTTTTTCGTCTTCTTTGGGTTGTTTGTCGGCTTCGGCTTTTGTAAATTCTATTTTTACCGTAGTATCCGCCCAAGAATACACAATAGTGGTATCATATACTCCGGGATCTGCAATCTTAGTAGTGGCACTTGTATTGGATTTGTTTTCAAAGCTCCAATCCGTTATTTTATCAATTACTGTTCGGGTAGGCGCATCACTCACTTTGTCTTGCGAATTATAATACGCTTTAAAGTCTGTTTTGAATTTATTGGAATAATTGTCTTTCATGAGAATCATGGTTTCTGTTGTTAAATCCACTAATTGCTTGGCTTTTTCTTCGATTTCTTCTTCAATCCA
>JAHJAQ010000017.1 GCA_018813975.1 Microcaldota archaeon | reverse complement strand
ATCTTTTTTTCCACTTCTTTTAACCGAAAATCCAATTGCTTGCGATAATGCCCTATTAACAATGCCATTCGAATGGTTTTGAAAGAAAACTGTTTCAAGTCCTCTAATTTGTAAACGTTTCCCAGGCTCTTGCTCATTTTTTTGCCATTCACTAACAAGTGTTTTACATGCAGCCAGTATTTTACAAATGGTTTTTGATGAGCCCCTTTACTTTGGGCAATTTCGTTTTCATGGTGCGGAAACAAATTGTCCACGCCACCCGTATGAATATCAAAAGTTTCTCCCAAGTACTTGGTGCTCATAGCACTGCATTCTATATGCCAGCCTGGTCTTCCCTTTCCAATTTTGGTTTCCCAGTATACTTCTCCATCTGCCGGAGTCCACGCTTTCCATAAGGCAAAATCATTAGCTGCTTTTTTTTCGTATTCGTCTTGATTCACCCTTGCCCCTGCTTTTAGTTTTTTGAGTTTGAATTTGGATAGTTTGCCATAATTCTTGAATTTTTTAATGCTATAATAGATGTTTCCATCTTTTTCTTGGTACGCTAAATCGTTTTTCAATAGTTTTTGGACCATTGAAACCATTTCCGGAATGTGCTGGGTGGCTTCTGGATATTGATCTGCAGGTTCAATGTTTAATTCTTTTAGTTCTTTAAAAAATTCTTTTTTGTAGGGGTTGGTGAAGGCTTGCAAGGATTTTCCTTGTTCTTTGCTTCCTTTAATGGTTTTGTCATCCACATCCGTCAAATTCATGACGTGGGTGACTTGAAATCCCTTGAATTTTAAATAGCGTTTTAACAAGTCTTCCCAAACAAATGCCCGCCAGTTTCCAATGTGCGGTGTGTTGTAAACCGTAGGGCCACAGGTGTATAATCCGGCCTTTTTGTCGTGCAATGGCAAAAAGGATTCGAGTTTTCGCGATAAGGTATTATACAATTTTAGCATTATACTACAAAAAGGGGTTTTTGTTTTTTAAGGCGTTCGCTTGTCTTAAAAAAAAAGAATTCGGTTTTTTTTTTTTGAAACCCGTTATAATTGTTCAAAATATTTTTCCTTGCACGGAACACTGCAAAAGCGTCTGGAATACAGGTCTTTGGCATTGTGGATGTCTTTTCCACATTCGAGGCATCGCCAAATCTTTTGTTCTGCAAAATTTCGTACACGCTCGTGCATTTGTAGTTGAACCATTTCCCCACCACCATTCTATTATCGGGCGCAAGAGCTTTAAAAGCCAATCCTCTCAAAGCCAAAAATTAATTCTTTTCCGAGGCAAAGTGATTTTGCCGTTATTCGCGTGTTCCCCACCAAAACTTGCGGTCTTTTTTTTTCTCTGCAATTTCTTGTTCCACTTCTTCTTTGGTTTTGTGTTCCCGTTCACCCAAGATTCCTTTCATGCGTTCTGCGTCTCGAATCGATTGGCAGTCCTCGCACAATCCGCCTCGTAATTCTCTTTTTTCACCGCACTTTTTGCAAAAAGCATATACCATTCTATTCTCCTCTTATCCACTATCTTTTCTTTCTTTAATAATGCTTTGGACAAATATGGTTTTAAATAGTGCCAAAAACAATTGTGCTACATGGCGCGACAAAAAGCCAGGCTCCGTACTACTCAAATTCGCAATGCAAAAGGCCAAGGTTTTCTATTTCCCGACATACAGCGCGCAATAGCAGAAGCAAAACGTCAAAAAAAAGTTAAACCACTGTCTATTCCTAAAAGACCGCGCAAGCAAAAAGATGTTCCCGATCAAAAAAGGTTTCATTTTCCGCGAAAATCAAAAGAAACGCCAGAGCAAAAACAAGTCCGGCTTGGAAAGAGAAAACAGCTTGAAGCGGAAAGAGCATTTGCCGATTACAAAAAACTGTACGAACCAATACCGCTTGAAGAACTAAGTGCTACTTTAATGGATCGCGAGGCTCGTTTGGGTGGATTGGGAAGAGAAAAACGATTTGAAAACAAGCGATTGGAGTTAAGGATTCAAATTTCGGTTCTTCAAAAACTAATTCAACAAAAAAGGCGGGGATTCTAGAGTAGAACAAACAACCAATTTCCAATATACATCCACAATACAAGCAAAATAATGGTTACAATAAAGTTTTTGATAAAACCGCCTTCATAAAAGTCTCTTACCATCAAATACGCCAAATAAAACGAAAATAGTATTAGAAGTGCTACAATTAGCACGCCAATCGCACCAATTTCCAAGCTAATCGCTTGGGGGTTGGCATCAATAATTTTTCCAACGGCTAATGAGTATTCTTCCAAAGAACTTTGACCTGTTACCAATAACTTGGCTTCATTCAAAATAGGGGCTGAAAAAACCAATGACACAAACACAAAACCAATGATTAGTAATACCAAAAAAACCAGCCATAACAAGGAAAGCGAAGAAGCTACGCTCTTAAATTTTCCCTGCATTCGATTGCCACGAACCAAATACAATACTACAAAAAAAACAATGCTCAAAATCAGCCACGTCAAAATTGCTCCTACAACTGATATTCCAATTCTCATGGCATCCATTGGAAGGCCTAGCCACGCCCATCCAATCAAAGAAACAATTACCGGCACCAAGACTACTAAAAAAGCGATTCGAATGTTCGGGCGATCAATACAGCTTTGAACACTTTTTTTAGGGTAAAACAAATTCAAATACATACAAATACGCCCTTTTTACAGAATATTAATTGGTTTTTTTGTATTTAAAACCCTCGGAAAACCATAAACAAACTGGTTCCTTACCCCATTACGGGTTATTGGAGAAGCCAAATCGTGCGCGTTTTAGGATTGGAATTACACACGCCCTTTCCACACGTGAAAACACCAATCGCTGCTTCTGCATCACTATTATTCCCAAAACCAGTCTCGCCTTGTGAAAAAGAAACCAAGCCTAAATTGCAAGATCAGTAATACAGCCAGCAACGCCATGAGCACGAGTTTTAATCCAAGTAACCGCTTTTTTCTCGAAGCCATTCCAATAGGATAAGGAAATACTCTATTTTATTCGTTACGATTGCCCTTTCAACCCGTACACCGTTTTATTCTCTAATATATTCTTTTATGATCCAAACCGCTAAAACAATAATTGCAATAATCAAGATGAGTGCGGGTAAATTGAGTAGGTTTGTTGGTGGTGTGTATGGTTGGATGTTTTTGTTGATGCATGTTTGGTTTGGATTGCATTCTTGTCCTGGTCCGCAGCTTGTTCCTGGTGGTTGTGGTAGGTAGTAGCATTCTTGGTCGATGCATCTGCTGTAGTTGCATGTTTTTTGGGTGCATTCGTCGTGTTTTTGGCATCCGATGGTTGTTAGTTCTTGTTGGCTTATTTCTCGGTATTGTGTTATTATGGGGTTTGGAAAGTTTTGTGCTTGTTCTTTTGTTAGGATGGTGTTGGGGATGGTGTAGGTTATTGTTTTGGAGTGTCCTGCTTCTAGTTTGTTGATTAGGAATTGTAGTACTGGGTCTTCTTGGATGACTGTTAGTGGGCTTTGGCTTTGGGTGTTTGTGGGAGAATATGTTTGGATGATTTCTTTTGGTATTGTTTCGATGAATTCTAGTGTGTAGTTTTTGTTGGTGTTGTTTTGTATTTGAATGGTGATTGATGTGACAAAGTATGGTTCTTTGTAGGTTGATTCTTTTCTTTGGTGGTTAAATCCTCTTGCTATTTGGAATATTCGGTTGTGTGCTGCTTCGATGCTTTCGATTGAAACATTTGTGAGCCCTATGGCGTCTAGTTCTTTTTTTATTTGTTGGCTGTTTTCTGGTTCTATTGTTTCGTCAAAAATGGATTGGTCAAAAGTAACTATTTCTTGTAGGGAACCGCAGTCGTTAGAGCAGCTGATTGAGTTTTCTTTTGGTTCGCAAATTCCGTTTCCACAGCCGGCAACACAGTCTGTTGCGCAGTCTGCTGGTGTTTCGCCGGTTGTACAAGCAGCGTCACCGCAAACCGCGGGACAATCTATTGAGCAGGTGACAGCGTCTTCATCAGAATCGCATGCGGTATCGCCGCAATAAGGGATGATTCCTATGTCGATGTCAATAGGGGGGGCACAGTCTACTGCACAAGTTATTGTGGTTTCATTTCCAGTGCATGTTCTATCACCACACACACTGCAATCGATTGCACAATTGGCAATGCTTTCTCCCGGGCTTTCACAAATATCGTTTCCGCAAGTGGCTAAACAATCCGCAGAACAGGTAGCATAGGTTTCAGTGTGTGTACAGTGATCATCTCCGCATTCTGCAGGGCAATCTGCTGCGCAAGTCCAAGCATATTCAAAGTCACCACAAAGATCACCGTCCCCTCCACCAGGGCGGAGAACTTCTGATTGACAACAGGTTCCGTCTCCGCAAAATTCTCCACTGACTTCAGGGTCCCCTATATCAGCAATGCCAATACTAGTTTGAAGCAGTACCAGCACTAAAACAGTAACTAACATCCAAGGTTTGAGCATTTTTGGTCTATGGTATAGTGTTTTCGGTTTTTTTATTTGTTTCTATTGGAGCGGGCTCGCCAGAATCTCCCCCAAAAAACAGGTTATTTGAATTGTTTTCGGATTGGTTCTAAAATAGCGTTTAGTTCTTGTGAAATGCTTTGTTTGAGGTCTTGGGGGTGCAATTCTTTTTTTTCAAAACTCGATTCTAATTCAGTATAATTTGAAAAAGAAATATTTCCTCCAAACTTGGCTGGGCGTTCAATTTCAAGTGATTTTATTTTTGGAAAAACAATTAGCCGGGCAATTTCCAAAACAGAATTGTTTTCTATTATTCCTTCTATGCAATGCGCTTTATTGATTTTTTTATTCACTTCTTCCACTGAATCGCGGATTGATATCATGGCGTTTGGATTGCTAGAAGACATTTTTTCGCCCGGTCCACTCAATGCATTAATTAGGGGAGTATGCACAAACGAAACCGTTTGATACTCTATTTCTTTTATAATTTCTCGCGATAACGCATGAATTTTTCGTTGTTCTAAACCGGCTTCTGCAAAATCAATTCCCAAATATTTCATGTCCGTGATTTGCATTAAAGGATAAATTGCTTGAGAAATAGTCGCGTTTTGAGGGTCTCTTGCAACCTCTTGCATGGATCTTAACCCACGATTTATCGTGGTTTTAATGGATAACTTTAGCATATCACTCAAATACTCTTTTTTTTGTTGAAAAGAAGTTCCGGTCACAAACTCTGTTTTATTTAGTCCGGCTGCTTTAAAACCGTTTTTCCATTGATTGGTGGTTTTTTCAATGGTTTCCCAGTTTCCTTTTTTGTTAAGCCATGCATGCCAATCCGCGAACAATACTTTTACGGTACAACCTGCTTCCTGGCAGTCCAGCAATTTTTGCATGGTTACTAAATGGCCTAAATGAATTTCTCCCGAGGGCTCGTATCCACAATATACAATTGGCTTGGACTTGGTTTCAAACAAGTGCTTGAATTCTTGTTCTGTGAGCAATTCAACTGTATTGCGTGTAACCAATTCGAGCTTGTTTTGCGCATCCATTTTTTTTCCCTTCCTGTTCCTTTAAAATAATTGACTACTTTTTTAAATAACTTTGGAAAGGCAATTTTTCAATCCAAAAGGTTTTATACCATTATAATTCACATATATCTATATGGCTATAACAAGAAGGATTATTCCGGGCTCTGGACGAATTTTAGGTTCTAAACGACAAGTTACTCGCAGAACAATCACTCCACAACAACTCCAAGCACGTGTCCGAGCAGTTCAAAAAAGATTAGCTGGCTTTCAAGCACCTTTAAGAATGGAATCTGAGCTTCCACGCTTAAATCCTCGGATTGCTCAAACGCCAATAAGAATGCGACAATTGCATGGCTTTATTCGAAAGCTCTCCATTCAAATTGGTGTAACCCAACGAGTGGCACTTTTACTTGATAGAAAAAGCCGTCGTCTTATATCTGCAAGAAGGGATAAAGAACCTCAAGTTAGTGAACTTGCTAAAAAACTTTTGCGTGAAAAAAAGGTTCCTAAACCCAGTCCTGCTGAAGATGCGATTTACCCTTTAAGTCCGGAACAAAAAGCACATGGAATGGCCCAAGATATCCTTGTTCCGGAAAATCCTGCACGAGAAATGGTAAAACATGGTGCTGAATACAGAAAACTAAAGGCATTAATTGAAAAAATCAATCGCTTTTAAGCACTTATTTTAAAGCATCGCATCTTTCTTTGATACAGTATGACCATACGTTCTAAAACAAAAAAATCCGTTAAAGGTCTTGTACTGGCGTTTGGAACCTTTGATTTGCTTCATCCTGGCCACTTGTATTATTTGGGGAATGCCCGCAAACAAGGCAAAAAGCTCGTGGTTATTGTGGCGCGAGACGCAAATGTTCTTTTTTTCAAGAAAAAAAAGCCCGTTAACAATGAAAAAACCCGTTTGCTCGTAGTGCAATCCCTAAAAGAAGTGGATAAGGCGGTTTTGGGACAGCGCTCTAATTTTTTTGATATTATTAAAAAATTCAATCCAGAAACCATTGCACTGGGCTATGACCAATGGCCGGGCAGAAAAAAACTGGTTCAATACTTAAAAGACAATACTATTCCCGTGCGCATTGTTCGTTTGCCTGCTTTTAAATCGCGCTTTTTCAAATCACACCATATCAAAAACAGAATTAAGAATCGCTACTGATTTTTTTGAGCAAATAAAAATGCAGGGAGGAGGATTCGAACCTCCGAACACACTAAGTGACTGGATCACTACGGCTTGCTTTTTTGCCGGCTTTTTGGCAAAAAGCCGCTTGAGTCCAGCGCGTTTAACCGCTTCGCTATCCCTGCTTGTGTTTTAAAGAAGTTTGGGAAAAGAAGCATAAATAAAGTTATGGGGTTGGCCTTGTAGGTTCGTTTTTGTCTTCTGGTGCAAGGTCTTTGACAATCCCTTCAATATCAAGCGCTGGTTCTATAATCGGAGTTTCGATTGGTTTGGGAACTGGAATTGTTTTAGGAGTTTTTCGGCTTTTTTTGGTTTTAGCTTTTTTTCTTTTTTTTCGTTTTGGTTTTTTGGTTTTAAACGAGAATTCTAGTTCCGAGAGATCGGGAACATCCAATCCAATATTAGTGGTTATTTCCAAGCTTCCTTTTTGGCCTTCTCCTAGTTTGCCTACTTGTTTGAACGCGCTTTGAATACTATTAATCATAATGGTTTCATTGTTTAGCGTGGTGCGCATGTTTCGTTTAATCTCTCCTGACCGCGCATATCCATTTAAAATAAAAGTAGGGGGTAGTTTGAAACTGGATTCTACAAAAAAAACGTTTTTTTCGCTTGGAATTACAATGACGGGTCGTCGCTGGGGTTTTTGTTGGGGCTTTTTAACGGGTCCTGTTAGTGCAATTACTGCGGTGTGAGAGCGGGCGTGGTCTGGAATAATAGCTTTTTCCATTTGTTGTTGCAATTCTACCCTGGAAAACTCGCGTTTTGGTTTTTTGAGCCAGTCTCTAAAACTCACGCTAACCCCTCTTTATCTATAATGTAATACTATAAGAGAATTATTTAATGTTTGTGGTCGGGTTTTAAAGCTTTTTTTTTTAGGGTGCTGTTAAATAGTGTAGTTCTTTATACCCCCAAAAAAAGAAAACACCCGCCAATAACGCCAATGCGCCGCTTGTAATGCTGGTAACATCGTTGTGTGGAATGATTCGACTAGAAGTTAATGCCAAATTGAGCATGCCAAAAATCACGAAAATAGTGGCCCAACCGATTTTTTTCATGGCTCTTCCCAGCTTTCCGCCTTTCATGTTATGATAGGATTTTCGAATATAGTAAACAGAGGCCACGCCGAATAAAGCGCCCACTAAGCCTAATGCCCAGCCAATAAACAACCAGCCTGTTATATCGACCATAATACTTGTAATAGGCTTTTTCTAGTATTTTAATCCTTCGATTTTGTTTTTTTTGAAGGGCTTTTAAATTTTCTCTCTAGTATTATTGTGTTATATGTTCATTCGAAACGGTCTTTTTATTCCCCCTGAAAAAGCGGTTTTACCTATTTCGCACATCGAGTTCTCTTATGGTTTTGGGGTGTACGAATCCATTCGTGTTCGCCGTAAAAAACCTTTTTTTGCCATGGACCATGCCGAACGCTTACTGCAATCCGCCCAAATAATCGGACTAGACCATTCTTTCTCTGCAAAACAAATTCTTGATTGGAT
>JAHJAQ010000143.1 GCA_018813975.1 Microcaldota archaeon | reverse complement strand
TTTTCTTTTTGTTTTCACTGTTTGTTTTGGCTAATAAGATTGTTTTTTCTTCATTTTTTTCGGTTTCAAATCCAATAAACGAAATTTGTGGAAAAGCACTATCCAAAAACGCTTGTGGGGTTTGTTTGTGCTCGAATAATTCCACGTTTTTTTTCAATAATTTTCGAAGCTTTTTAACATTCTCTCCATTTTTGCCAATCGTTAATCCCATTTGGCCTTCTTTTACCAAAAAACTGATCATGTTGTTTCCAATCAAACAATCCTTTGCGTGTGTTCGCGAAACCGATTGAAATACATTCAAATACTGGATTTCTTGGCTGCCAATGCGCATGTTTTATCTTCTTTTTTTGGTTTTTGTTTTTTTGGTTTTGCCCTTTTTGATTATTTTTTTACCTGTTTTTTTGGTTTTTCGTTTCTGCTTTTGCGTGGCTTTTTTGCTCTTTTTTTGTGAGATTTTTTCTCGAATCTTTTTGGTGGCAGGTTGCTTTTTCTTTTTGGTTTTGCCCTTTTTACTGGTTTTTTTGGTTATGGGCTTTCGTTTTTTTTGGGTTCTTTTGGATCCCGGGGGGGTGTCTTTTGGAATCTCCAATACCTTGCTTTTACCCTTATCCAAGACAAGCAAGCTAGAAACCAAAAAGGGTTTTCCACAAATGGAACCCAAGTATAGGGCGTTTCTTTCTAACTCAAAAAACGGGATTCCCGCGATTTGACTTAGGTATTGTATTTTTTCGGATAATCGCTGGGGACAATTGCGGCTTACAATAACTATCTGTCCTTTTCCCTTTAAAACGTTTTTCTCGGTTTGTCGAAAACCAAAAACAACTTTTCCAGTATCCACGGCTCGTCGAATTTCTTTTGCAGTATCAATTGTCATTTAATAACGCCCCTATTTGGTTTTTCCTTTCATTACTAATTCTACTCTTCCAGTTCCCACTTTAATGGGCTGGCCCACAATAATGTTTTCCACTACACCTTGTAAGTGTTCTCGTTCTCCTTTAAAAGCCGCTTCCAATAAGTGTTTGGTGGTTTCTTCGAAGGCTGCTCGAGCAAAAGGGCTTTCTTTTCCTTTGGTAATGCCTGTTCGAACAATCCCTTTGATTTCACCACTAAATGTCATTAAATCAGCCAATAGCATGACATGGCGAATATCAATGGCAATGTCATTTTCTTTGAGGGTTCCATACAATTCGCTTACAATGGCTTGTCTGCCCGCTTCAATACCCAATACCGTACTAATCTCTTTTACATCGTTGGTAATGGTTTTTTCCAGATCTATTTCTGGAAGTTTTAGGATTGCTTTAAGATTTGACCCGCTGGTTTTGATAATAAACTCATTATTTTCTTCTATTACAATGGTTTTTTCAATACCTCTAATCCCTTTGGTACGCAAATCCAATAGTTTTAACAATTGTCTTCTAACCTTTAACAAGGGTGTTCTGCCAAAAGAATATTCATACCCTAGTTTTTTCTTCCTTCCGTTTACGCCTAATTGTTTGTTAATTTTTTCCAATATTTCTGGTGGTTCAACACCTTTTTCTTTCATTTCTTCTTCTAATGGTTGAATAATCACTATATTTTCTGCCAAGTCTTCGTGTGTTTTAAGAACATCTCCCATTCGCACATCAATTAGTCCTTTGGCAAACTTTTCTGTTTCTGCCCTGCTTTTGTTTAATGGTTCTTTCAAGTGAATGGTCATTACTGGGTATTTGGCTTTGCTTCTGCCATCCACGATTTCCTCCACACGCTGAATTCCCGATCCAACAGATACCTCTGCTGCTCCTGCAAAGTGCTTGGTTCGCAAGGTTAGTTGGGTGCCGGGCTCTCCCAAGGATTGTGCGGCAATAATGCCCACTGCTTCGCCAGAATCAACTTTGTTTTTTTGGAATTGTTGACTGGCTTTTTCAATAAATGGCTTGGCTTTTGCGTCGGACCATTTTTTTGCTTCAATAACTGCAAATAATTCTCCCAAAATCTGTTGGGGAAGGTCTTCCATTCCAGGTGCTGGTGTGTACTTGGGTTTTGGGCGGGGGATTGTAATGAGAATTGGTTTTTCTACCACGCTCTTTTTGCCTTTTGTTTTGGTCTTGGCTTTCTCTTTTGGCTTTTTAGGGGCCTTTTGTTTTTGAACTGGTTTCTTTTTTTTCATGTTTTTTCCCTTCTTTATTTTTTGCCAGATTCTGTGGCTTCCAAAATATTTTCCAAGTCTAATGCGTTTCCTCTATTTGCCTTACCGGGAAAGATTCCATCTTCCCCGTAAACAAATTGTATGAGGGTATTGGCTGCGGTTCTCACGGTTGAATCATTAGCCACTACCAAATCTTTTAATGAATTGGCGAGTCGTCGATACAAATAACCCGATACTTTAGTGGCAACTCCGGTATCAACTTCTCCTTGTCTTCCACCCATTGCGTGGTAAAAGAATTCTTTTTCATCCATGCCTTCCATAAAATTATGAACAATAAAACCGCCCGCCATAGCCCCAATATCGTTTCGATCGTTTAGGGTAATTAATCGATTTTTAAATCCTCTTTTGGGTCGGCCCTCTCGAACTGCTGCTTGACCCCACATTCCAGAAATATTCGTGACATTAGTGGGGTTTCCTCTTGACTTGGATAATATCATGACCATGGTATTGTATTGGGGGTGCTTGCTTTCCAATAATTCTCGTATTTTTTCTTGCATGAGTTGTTTTTCCACTCTTTTTTTGGCTTTGGCGCCTAATTGCATCATAATAATTTCAAAACTCTCTTTTACTGTTCTTCCGGGAATATGTTCAAGAGTACCGCGCTTGAATTTTTCAACCAGTTTTTTGGCTTCTTCCAGAACCTCTTCCAATACGTGTTCGCGAATTCGTTCCACGCTTTTACTGGTTTCATACTCATCCAATCCCACGGTTAGTCCTTTTCGTGTTAACAATTCAATAGCCACTCTTCCAAGCTTGTCATAAAATTGTTCTGTTACTTTTGGGGGATAATCGCGTCCTAGTTTGTCCACGAGTTTTCCGCGTGCTTCTCCCAATGAGCCCGCATCAATTATTCCTTCTTCTAAACGGCCTTTTTTAATGCGCACAATAGAATCAAATTCTTTTCCATTGTTCTTGTCTTTCAAGATTCCTGTTTTAAGCAGCATGCTGTGCGTGAAACTATTGGCTTCTAGGTTAAAATCTTTTGGCAAGGCCAAACTAAACAATAATTTTCCACTGTACTTTTTTTCTTGGTCTGCAGGAGGTAATTCCGTGTATCCCATTTCATATAAGTATTGCATGGCGTCTTTTTTGTCAAAAACCGTTTGTTTTAAGGATAGAATAAAACAACCACTAATGCCATCCTCTTCAAACGTAATGACTGGGGCCCCATAGCGCGGAGAAAGTATTTGATCTTGTACAAGCATGAGTTTTTCTGCTTCTACTTTTCCTTCTTCGGTTTGAGGAACATGCAAATTCATTTCGTCTCCATCAAAATCAGCATTGTAGGGTTTGCAAACAATGGGATTAATGCGAAAGGTATTTCCTGGCATGATCTTGGCTTTGTGTGCCATCATGGATAATCGATGCAAAGAGGGTTGGCGATTAAACAATACAATATCATCATCCAATAATTTTCTTTCTATTTTGAATCCACTTTCTAATTCTTCCAAAATTTCTTTTTTGTTTTGGTCTGTTACTTTTTTGCGCACCCCATTGGGTCGAGCAATGTACAATACCGTGTCTGTTTTTTCAATGAGTTCTCCTATTTTATTCTTGTTCCATTCTGTTACAAAATCAGGCACGGTTAATTCTCGGGCTACGCTTTCTGGTATGCCGACCTGGTTGATGGAAAGAAATGGATCTGGACTAATAGTAGAACGAGCCGCAAAATTTACGCGTTTTCCCGTTAAATTGTGTCTAAAACGACCTTTTTTTCCTTTCAATCGTTGTACAATGGTTCGCAAAGCCCTTCCCGAACGATGCTTGGCTGGGGGGACTCCTGCCGTATTATTGTCAAAATATGTGGTAATGTGATATTGTAACAAATCCCACAAGTCTTCAATAATTAATTGGGGGGCGCCGGCTTCAATATTATCCTTTAAGCGCTGGTTAATGCGAATAATATCCACGAGTTTGTGGGTTAAATCGTCCTCTGATTTAATACCAGATTCTAGTGTAATGGATGGTCGAATGGTAATGGGTGGAACTGGCAATACCGTTAGCACGAACCATTCGGGTCGAACCAAATCCGGATTATATCCTAATAAGCGCAAATCTGAATTGGGGATTTTTTCTACCCATTCGCGTACTTGGTTGGGATAAATTCTTTCTTTGTCCACATAAAAGTTGGTTGGTTTATCCAGTGCCATGACACCTCTAGCGGCATTACAATGCGGGCACTTTGTGACTTTTTTGGTTTTGGTTAGGATTTTTTTAGTGATTTCTTCTGGATCGCGCTTGGCTTGTTCTGTCAATTCTTTTAGTTTTTCTTCCGCGATTACAATCCTGCCACACTGTGAACAAGTTTCATGCAATAACTCTTCTAATCGCTTGGAAAACTCAGAATGAACCGCCGGTCGTACCAATTCAATGCTTCCAAAATGACCAGGGCAGTCTTTCATTTTTTGACCGCATGTTTTACATCGCAATCCTGGATTGATTACTCCCAAATGCGGGTCCATTAGTCCGCCTTCCATGGGATAACCATCCTTGTCATAGGTTTCTGCGGTTTTTACTTCCATAGAAGTCATTTTGCGAATGTCTTCGGGACTCAATATATTGAATTCAATGGCAGTGATTTTTTTTAACAGCAAATTTATTCACCTTTTTTTTCTTTTTTCTTGGGTTTTTCCGCTGGTTCTTTTCCGACTTTTTCTTTTTTTTCTAGTGGGGGTTCCGGTTTTTCTGATTCTGTTTCACTCTTCTCTTTTGTTAGTTCTTCTTTTTCTTCTATTTTTATTTCGTTTTCTGGCACAATACTTGGTTTTTCTTTTGCTGGTGTTCCTTCTACTTTGTCTTTAATTATAATGCGGGGCAATACTCCTAATGCTTTGAGCTCATCCAATAATAGTTTGAAACCATACGCCATTTCTACTGGGTACACTCTAGAACCACTGCACAGCGAACAGTATCGCTTGTTTCGAATCCGGTCATTAATGGCAATAACACCACATTTTTCGCACACGAGTTCAGTGGTTTTATCGGAATCATCAATAAACTTTTCTTGTAATAGCATGGCGGCGCCGTGTCCAACTAAGGTTTCGCCTTCCATTTCTCCAAATCGTAATCCCCCTTCTTTTTCTTTTCCTTCCGTGGGCTGTCTGGTTAGGATTTGCACAGGTCCTCGAGAGCGTGCTTGAATTTTATGACTTACCATATGAAATAATCTTTGATATCCTACAATTCCAACAAAAATTTCTCCTTCAATGCGTTCTCCCGTAACGCCATCATAAAAGGTTTCTTTTCCATCGCTTCGAAAGCCATGTTCCTTGAGCATTTTTTTAAGTTCTTCATAGGGCGTGGAATCAAAGGGCGTTCCATCAACCTCTTTTCCACTCAAACTATAGGCCTTTCCCCCTAGCATTTCCAATAAGTGTCCTACTGTCATTCGGCTTGGAACTGAGTGCGGATTCAATAACAAGTCTGGTTTAATGCCATCTTCTGTAAAAGGCAGATCTTCTTCTGGAACAATCGCGCCGATAACTCCTTTTTGACCGTGTCTAGAACTGAATTTGTC
>JAHJAQ010000142.1 GCA_018813975.1 Microcaldota archaeon | reverse complement strand
TTTTGAAAAAATAGTTTTTTATTATATTGAAAGCTAACTGTAAAAAAATAAATTTTTTTTGGGTTGTATTATTTTTTTATAAAACTGTTGGAGTTGTATCGCTGTGCATTTCTGTGGTGAATTCCAGTGGAAAAAGCCTTTTTGGTTTTTTGGTGTTTTTTTAAACCTTTTTCTTGTTTGTTTTTGTGTGATATCATGGCTTCGATAAAGGGTTTTGACAAGGACTCCAAAAAAGTACTGGAAGCGGCTTTGTTTATGTCTCCAAAAGCGGTTCCAATAGAAGAACTAGCCAAGACCATCAAAAACGATTCTTTGCTCGAAACGCATCGCCTTGTAAAAGAATTATTGGAAGAATTTAATCAACGCGATTCTGCCTTGGAAATAACTGATTTGAATGGTAGCTTTCAAATGAGAGTGCGCGATGATTTTGAAGGAGACGTGCAAAAATTTGCTTCTGGAGCAGAATTTAATAAAAGCATTCAAAAAACCCTGGCCTTGATTGCGTTCAAACAGCCTATTAAACAATCCTTGGTTATTAAGCTTAGAAACAATAAAGGGTATGAACATGTAAAAGTATTGTTCGAAAAAGGATTGATTTCTAAAACACGGTATGGCAGAACCTTTTTACTAAAAACCACTAAAAAGTTTTTAGAACAGTTTGGAAAGAACGCGTTAAAGAGCGAAACCGAAACAGAAGCAAAAGAAATTGGCAAGGCCATGACACAAGCAACCGCGAATTTTGATGATAGTCATTTAGACGAGAAATAGTTTATTCGATTTTGATTTTGTTTTTTTGGGCTACTGGCTTTTTTTTGAGTAACTGTATTTCCAATATTCCATTCTTAAAGCGGGCCTTGGTTTTTTGGGAAAGAATTTCTTCTGGCAAAGAAATGTGCTTAAAGAATTGTTGGTGTTCATTCCAAACCGAAACCGTTAGAGATCGAGACTTGGAATTCAAGTCAATCTCTTGTTTTTTAACCCCAGGCAATTCGATTGTTACTATAACGCTTTTTTCGAGGTTTTGCGTTTCTACTAAGGGCTCTGTTTCTTCAATTTCAACTTCGTTTTCTTTAAAATTATTGAATTCTTGTATTAGTGGCTGACCGTTTTCTCCCATTTTGAGGGCAAATCCCATGACAATGGGCTGGTCTGAAGGAAAATCTGGATTGTCAATCATTTTGCTGATCATTTCGTTTACCCTGCCTTCTATTTTTTCAAATTCAAAGTCAAATCCGGGCATTTCGGGAGAAAACTCTTTTTTTTTCTTTTCCATTTTAATCCAACTATATGCTATTGATAGAACAATAGCATTTAAAAACAGCTTTAGCGCTGGCAAAAAATGAAACTTTAAAAGAGTTTTTGTTGTAAGTGCGCGTCTAGCATTTGTCTGCTGGTGCTCCAGCTTTTTCTACAGCAAGAGGGCAAGTGTTTGTTTTGTTTGACATAATTGAATAAGAATTCTCTTGTGTGAGGGTCGTGGGTGTAGCCCGATCCAATTTTTCCAAATTTTTTGGCAAGGATTTCAATGGCATGGTCTCTTTCTACTTTTGCGATGATGGATGCAGCGCCCACTACTAAATAATTAGAATCGGCTTTGTGTTCTGTTTTGAGTTTGGTTTCAAAAGTAAGGTATTTTTTGATTCTTTTGCCAAAGTTTTCTTGAATAACATCGGGACTGTCAATAAAAACCACGTCGGGTTTTTTTTTCAAGTTATTTAGCAGGCCCCCTATTTTCATGGCTTCTATTTCATTTAGGCTTTTCCAGTCCATTAGGGCATCGAGTTCTTTTGGGGGAATGTGTACACTCGAAAATTCTTGTACAATGCGCTTAATTTGGGGTAGTTGTTCTACGCGTTTTGCGGGAGAAAGTTCTTTGGAATCGCGTACTCCAATTTCCATTAATTCGAGTTCTTTTTCTTTTTCGATAGTAGCGATTGCTAATACCATGGGCCCTAAACAAGGCCCTCTTCCTGCTTCGTCTACTCCGGCAATGAGCATGAAAAACCAATTAGATTAGGAATGCTTTTTTTTAAAAATCAATTGTTTTATTTGAGCAATAAGAGATGCTGGTTTACCTGGTCGATAGTGCGCGTGCATTCTTGGCAGGCTTGAATGAGTTTTTGGCATAGTTCTTTGTTTTGTTTGTTTGCGAGTATTCGTTCAATGCGCGCATCCGGATTTTTTTCAAATAATCGAATGGTATAATATCGTTGTAAGTGGTGTAATCCATACAATGCTTTTTTTTTGCGTTCTAAATCGAATGGCCTAAACACTCGATATTTGTTGCATTCGCGACAATAATGCTGGGTGTCTGTGATTTGATTCCAGGCCATGTTTTCTAATAGGCGAGTTTCTTTTAAAAAACTTGCTTTCTTTTTTTGGAGGCGGCTACAAGAAATTGCAATCCAAAACAATAGGGATTTGGGGCGTGAAAAGAGTGGAAACGCCAAGACTATTTTCGAGAACATTTTAGAATATAAAAAGCGCTTTTTGCAAGGCGAAGCTTTAAATGTAATTTATTCACTATAATGTATTAGATTATAATGGATTCTCGCTGGCGAAATTTGGGGGTATTGCTCGTTCTAATCGTGGTTATTGGAATAGCTTGGGCCTTGTTTTCTACAGGCACTTTTTTTGGGGGGCCGATTGTTTCTGAGGTAACTTCTTTTGAAAGCGGAGCCGCTTCCTTGCAATCCTTGCTTGCCGGAATGCCTGTTTTTGATATTCAAAATGGTTCTTTTCAAACCACAAATGCAAGTGGATTGCAAGCCGCTCAAATCCAATTACAAGACTTTCAATCCCAAATAGAAGCCAAAGATTCTTTTGAAGGAAAAGAAGCAGTACTAGCATTAACCCTTGTTTGGTTGGCAAGAGCAGACCTTGCAATTGCTTGGAACCAATTACAATTCAAAAACCAAGCCGCGAGTTTTTCCGGTACCGAATCGGATGAAGTGGTTTGTAGCCAACGCTCTTTTTTTGTTTCATTACAAGAACCGCTCATAAACGCTCAAAATGCACTAACCGCGGTAGAACAAGCGCACAATTCTTTTGCAGCTAATTTTCCAAGCCAAGCAAACCAAATCGGTTTTGAAGAAACCATTGATTTGAGCGAAGGAATTGCTGGATTGCAAAACCAATTGGCAAGTGTGAATGAAATTTTGGGTGATTGTTCTTGAAACAATATTTGTTTGTATTATTTTTTGCAATAATCCTTTTTTCCAGTGCAATGGCTCTTTTGGATGAAAGCAGTTTTGAGTATTTTCATCTTCGTTATGCAAACCCGCTTGATTCCGTACAAGCGGTTGCATTGAACGAGGTAGACGGCATTCTTTATGCGGGGGCTGATTTGCCGGAAAAGAATTCTGTTGAAGTAACTCTTTTTGATTTGCAGTCAAAAGAGCGTCTTGATTCCATTATAATGCCTGGCTTGAAAAAAACGTATGATTTGGTTTTGGATGACCATCGGGAATTGTTTGGATTATACAAAAAAAACACTTTTGTGATTCTTCGTATTCCGAACGGGTTTGAGTTGCAGGAAGGCCACAGAACTCCTGAAGAAATTTACAATGGTTTCTGGAGTTACCTTGGCTTGGAATTTTATGGTAAAAGCCTTTTTACTTTTAATAAAACATTGAACCATCTGACTGAGATTAATCTTGTTACTGGTGAAAAAAATCACTGGGGTCATCCGCAACTTAAGGGCATTACGGATTTTTCAATTGCCTCTGACGGAACAATAGTGGCTTTTCAGGACAAAAAAAAAGAGTTTCTTGTTTTTAGGTTTTCTTTGGAAGGGCTGGAGTTGATTCAGACCATAAACCATGTTCCTTCGGGAGAATGGTATTATACGAATACTGTAATTGTGGTTTCGGCGCAAAAAGACGCTTTTTTTGTGGGCACTCGTTTCGGTGCCGTTGAAACCTTTCCAAGAAACCCTAACGGTTTGTTTGAAAAAACACCGAGTCAGAGTGTTTTTTTAAGCTCGAATCAGTATACACAGAGTTTGTCCGGTTTGAGTACTACTCCAAACTTTCTTGCTGTTTCTTTTTTAAATAATGCTCCTGAACTGGCGGTTGCAAAATTGAATATTCCGACTATTTCAGTGCAAATCCCGGAACCGATTGAATCTTCTCTTGCAGAAAAAGCGGCGGCTATGCAAGATGTTATTGAAGCAGTTGATTTGTCAGAAGCATTGCCAGAACAAGAACCGGTTGAAGAGCCGCTTGCTTATCGAGGGGCTGGAGAACCAGATTTAACTGGAGAACTAGTTTCAGAATCGGGAATTGGTATTGGCGAAATTATTGCTACTGCTGAAATTGTCGGACAGGAATTGAATGTTTGTTTTTCTTCTGTTGAATTGGAACACTATGGTATATTGGAAATTGGGGTTCTGGGTGAAGGATTTTCTCTTTTGGCATCAATTGCTGCTCCTGTACAAGGAATGCCGGTTGATTGTATTTCATTGCCATTTGAAAATGCAAACCAAAAAATCATTCAAACCAAAAATGGTCAAAACGCTTATTTAGAGTCCTATAAAAATATACTTGAAAATCGTTCTTCGCTTACATTGGATTTGGTTGCAATGGATAACACATTTCTAGGTGTGCTTGCAAGGGGCAATGCCACAATAAAGCTTGCTGAACTCCCTGTTCTTGAACCGGAGTTGCCAGTGGAACTAGAAATAAAAAATGAAACCGGAGCAGCATTAACTGAAATTCCAAGTGAGGATTTTAGTGCGAATGTTTGTTGGTCTGGTTTGAAAGAATACTTGGATTCAATAGAAATGCCGGAAAAATTAGTCTTATGGGTGGAATCAAAAAAAGGTACCAAAACAGTGCGTTCTATTCTAAAAATTTGGGATCTTTCAAAGCCAGTAATGGATCTTTGTTTGCCAGTTAGTCCTTCTAGTTTGAGCTTGTCACGGGGATCAGAAACAGAGTTTTCAATTGTGGTTCAAAAAGAAGGCGGAACAACTGCTATTGCAGAAAAAACTTTGTTTCCAGGGGAAAACCTGCCAGAACCAATTCGCTTTATTGAGCTAAGGGGAAAGGACGGAAAAACTATTAGTGATTTGGTGTTGCCTGCTGCTACACCTATTTTAGTTGACCCAATTCAATCAATTTCGCTTACTTTAGAAGGAATAACTCCTAACAAACGATTGTTTGTGTTTGCCACGCCACAAGAGGATCCGACTAATTGTTATATGCTGGGTAATGAAATTAGTCATCTATTGGATGAATGGCATACAGCCAATCCGGATTCTATTGACGAAGCGGTTGCCGCATTGGTTGGAAAAAAGTATTTTTCGGAGAGCGTTGTTCATCAGAAAGCCAAGGATTTATTTGCTAATTTTGCCAATCTTGAAGCACGTGCAGAAAACGATCCAAACTTGGTTCTCTTTGATTTTTATTCTGAAAGAGTCCCTATTTTTCAAGAAGCCAAGTTTTCGGGAAAAAACCCCTTGGCAACAGTTTCTGGGGAGCAAATAGTCCAGGATCCCGGAAAATGGTTATTGCATGTTTCTACTTTGCCAGGGGATGATGCGGAACTGGAAAAATTGCGGGGCAAATCATTTGAATTTCATGCCTGCCAATTTAATGTTACTTTTTATGATGGCGGTTTTATGGCCTTGCCTGTTACCGCTCTTACTCCAATTATTCGGTTTGGAACCGTAGCAGATACTACTTTGTTAGACGCATTATTGCGCTTGGACCAATCCTTTTTGGATTTTTTGTTTTTTAAGAGAACTGAAAGTCA
>JAHJAQ010000141.1 GCA_018813975.1 Microcaldota archaeon | reverse complement strand
TTGTACCACTGAGTGGCATATGCGGCGGTGCGTGAGTCGGATTGCTAAGGTCATTTTTGTTTGACTGGGCTTGTGCGCTGGAATCAGCAGCTTAAGAAGGTAAAAATTAATGATGACAAACAGATTGAAAGACTTCCAGGCCCAATGGAATATTATCAAATTGAGACCATGGGCAATGAAAATGAAAAAGGTCTTGGAGGCGGCATGACAAAAAGAGAAAATTCCGGCCAGGCAATTACAAACTATATTGATGTTCCTTCAATAGATGATTATCTTGCCAAGATTGAAATGCTTGGGGGAAAAATAGTAGTTCCAAAAATGTCTGTTCCAGGTATGGGGTATACCGCGGTTTGCATGGATACTGAAAAAAATGTTTTTGGTTTGTGGGAAACAAACAAAAATGCAAAATAGAATAGTCAAAAAATAAAACAATTCAAAGATATGCGAATAGTGATGATAAGCTATGACAAAAATGCAGGCATTACTGGTTGCTCCTTGTGGCATGAATTGTGGCATTTGCTCTGCTTTTTTAGGAGAACAGAAAACGCCTTGTCCGGGTTGCTTACCTAGAGACAAGCAATGTGCTTTTTTGAAAAAAAAGTGTAAAAAAATTGGTAACCAAGAAATTCGATTTTGTTTTGAATGCAATATTTTTCCCTGTGAAAATTTGCAAAAGCTAGATAAAAATTATAAAAAAAGTATAACATGAGTATGATTGAAAACCTAAAATTTATTAAAAAAAATGGGGTCAAAAAATTTCTTAAAACACAAGAAAAAAAGTATGACTGTCCACAATGTAGCAAAACGATTTGTGTTCATAATGGAAAATGTTATGAATGCGGTTTTAAAGAAAAACTGGTCGGGCTAAAAAAACAATAGGGCATAGTGGCCAAAACAACTTTTTTAAAGCAGTTGTTGGTTTTATTTTAGCATGGCCTTGTTTAAAGAAAGCATTGCAAAAGCATTGCGCCTCGAATTGAAAGAAAAGGATTTTTCACTCGAACAAGCCACGGAATTCTTGGAAAAGCCTCCCAAAGCAGAAATGGGAGATTATAGCTTGCCTTGCTTTCGTTTGGCCAAAGCATTCCAGCAAAGCCCGGCCCAAATTGCGAACCAATTACAAGTCAAACTAGCGAGCAAAAAAATAAGCGGGATTGAAAAAATAGAGGCAATTGGCGGTTACTTGAATTTTTTTGTAGAAAAAAAAGCACTTGCTGAAACCGTTTTAAATACAGTTCTAAAAGAAAAACAAAAATACGGGCAAAACTATTCTGGCAAAAAACAAACTGTTATGATAGAATATTCAGCACCCAATTCGAACAAGCCCTTGCACATTGGCCATTTAAGAAATCAAAGCATTGGAATGGCATTAGTACGAACGTTTGAAGCCAATGGGTACAAAGTAGTAAAAGCAAATCTCGTGAATGATAGGGGAATTCACATTTGTAAGAGTATGCTGGCCTATCAAAAATGGGGAAAAGAAGAAACCCCTAAAAGCAGTGGCTTGAAAGGAGATCATTTGGTTGGAAAATATTATGTACTGTTTGCCCAAAAAGCAAAAGAAAACCCGCGGCTAGAAGAAGAAGTATTGAAAATGCTCAAAAAATGGGAAGCAGACGATAAAGCGGTTCGAGCGCTATGGAAAAAAATGGATGCATGGGCACAACAAGGATTTAGTGAAACCTACAAGTTGTTTGGAAGCGAGTTTGACAAAGTGTACAAAGAATCCGAATTATACGACAAAGCAGGACCTATTGTTCAAAAAGCATTAGAAAAAGGGATTTTTGAAAAAGAAGAAGATGGAAGCGTGATTGCAAGGCTAAAAAATCATGGTTTGTCAGACAAGATTGCTTTGCGAAAAGACGGAACCAGTATTTATTTAACGCAGGATTTGGTTTTAACGCCAACCAAATTTAAGGATTTCAAATTGGACAAAGCATTTTGGATTGTTGCAAGTGAACAAGACTTGTATTTTAGACAATTGTTCAAGATTTTTGAATTGCTGGGAGAACCATGGGCTAAAAATTGCGTGCACGTAAATTATGGATTGGTAAATCTGCCCAGCGGAAGGTTAAAAAGCAGGGAAGGAATAACAGTTGACGCGGATGATTTGATTGAAGAAATGAAGCAACTGGCTTTAAAAGAAATCAAAAAAAGACACGCAAAAATTTCAGAAAAAGAAGCGGAAAAACGCGCGCTGTTGATTGCATTAGCGGCGATTAAGTTTTTTTTGGTTAAAACAGAATTCCAAAAAAATCTATTGTTTAATCCAAAAGAAAGCCTTTCTTTTGAAGGAGAAACCGGTCCTTATGTTTTGTATTCGTATGCCAGAGCCAAAAGTATTTTGCGAAAAGCAAAGGGCACTAAAGAAAAAATACGGTTTGACACGCTAAAAAGCGCGCCAGAAAAAAAGCTCTTAGCGTTGTTACAATCCTTTCCCACTGTTGTGGAAAAAATTCCCATTAATTTTTCCTTGCATTCTTTGGCCCAGTTTTTGCTGGAATTAGCCGCTGGCTTTAATTCTTTTTACCACGAATTGCCAGTATTAAATGCAGAGCCCGAAACGCGTACTGCACGATTAGCGCTCGTAGAAGCAACTGCTTGGGTTTTGCACAATGGCCTTGAAATGCTGGATATTCAATCGATAGAACAAATGTAAGAATTCCGAAAAAAAAAGTCGAATTAGTCTGTTTTTTGTCTTTTACCCCCCTAATGCCTTTTTTACCTTTTTTTCGACAATCCCTGACAAATCCGATGAAATTAAAAAAACAAGAATCCATTAGATAATAGGTTAATAATGCAGCAAAAAGCCAGCCGACTGTGCTCCCAGATTATTCGCGAAATGAAAGCATTTCCGGACAAACCCAATTCTCAACTAGTGAAAAAAAGCTTTGAATTTTGTGTAAAAGCACATGTTCACCAAAAAAGAATTTCCGGGGGACCCTATTGGACGCACCCTGCTAACGCTGCGTTAACCTTGGCTAAGCTTGGCGCTGATTCTGAAACCGTGGCAGCAGCTTTGTTGCACGACACCATAGAAGATACTCCTATTACGGAAAGTGACGTGAAAAAAAAGTTTGGACGCGAAATAACAGAGCTTGTAAAAGGAGTCACTAAACTAGACCGCATTAGCCAAAAAGGAAGTGAACAACACTATCAAGCCACGAACATTCAAAAAATTATGCTTGCCAGTGCCAAGGATTTAAGAGTAATGGCGATAAAACTAGCGGACAAATTGCATAACCTCCAAACCCTCAAGTATTTACCCAAAAAAGACCAAATTCGAATTGCGAGTCAAATCTTAACGGTTTTTGTTCCATTGGCACACAAGCTGGGCATTCACGATTTAAAACACGAGTTAGAAGACCTGGCATTTTCTTTTGTTAGCAAAAAAAAATATAACCAAATAAAAACAAAAGTAAACAGGCGCCAAAAAGCAAAAACCAAACAACTAAAAAAAATGATTCAACAACTCAAAAAAACCATTAAAGAAACGCCAGTAAAGTACCGGTTGCGGCACAAAGGCGTTCTTAGCCAGTATGCCAGAATGAACGAAAGAGGAAAAACCCTTTCGGATACGCGGGACTGCACCGTACTTATAATGGAAACCAATAGTGTTACGGATTGTTATAAAGCACTGGGGGGCCTTCACAATTCTTTTTTACCCGTTCCAAACAAGGTTAAAGATTATATTGCGATTCCACAACCCAATTTATACCAGGCATTACATTCCACGGTAATTAGCCCGAATGGCGAACCTACCAAAGTATATATTAGTACGCAAAAAATGATTCGGTTTTATCACCGCGGAATATTGGCACTGGATTCTACTCTAACCAAAGCAGACACTTTTTTGGTTAAAGAACGCTTAAAACAGCTAAACAAACTATTTAATTTGCCGTATCATTTTAAAGAAACCGAAGAATTCATGAGTGCGCTCACTCAAGAATCGCTTTCAAAAAGCATTTTTATTTTCACTCCCAAAGGAGATATTATTGAATTGCCATTTGGTTCTACCCCACTGGATTTTGCATTCAAGATTCGACCTTCATTAGGAAAGTGTACGTGGCGTGTTCGTGTGAATGGCCAATTTGTAGGTATGGATAAAAGGCTTGAAAATGGAAACATTGTGGAAATTATTCCAAGCCGCATTATTCAAGTACAAAAACGCTGGTTGGAAATGGCAAATACGGTTCGGGCTCGAAAAACCATTATGCGATTGCTCCGCCAAAAAAAATTTCAAAAAAATCGTTCCATTGATGTTAGTATAATTGCAAAAGATCGTGCCGGATTGTTATCCGAGATTACCTATGTGTTTGAAACTGAAAAAATTAATATTGCGTGTACCTATATGAGTGGAGACCAAAAAAAGAGAGCATTTGGTCAATTCAATATTCCCCCTATTTCGGATGAAACCCTCAAGCACACCATCAAGCGATTACGACACATTAAAGGAATTATGAATGTTCACTTTGAACGCGCTTAAAAACAAAGCTCTAATAAATAAAAAAACCCTAGAATAATGGTTGTATATGCTGTCTTCTCAAAAACTTCGAACCCAATTCCTGGATTTTTTTAGACAAAAAAAACACAAGATTATTCCCAGTGCCTCGATTATTCCAGAAAACGATCCCACGGTATTGTTTACAACAGCGGGCATGCACCCGTTGGTTCCATTTTTGAGTGGAGAACCTCATCCCCAAGGAAAAAGACTCGCGAATTTTCAAAAATGCATTCGAACAGGCGATATTGAACGGGTGGGCAACCAATGGCACTTAACCTTTTTTGAAATGCTGGGAAACTGGAGTCTTGGCGACTATTTTAAAAAAGAAGCCATTGAATTTTCCATTGAATTCTTAACCAATTCCAACTGGCTGGGATTGGATAAAAACCGCATTTCGATTAGTTGTTTTGTAGGAGACAAGGACGCCCCAAAAGATACACAGAGCGCCCAGTACTGGAAACGAGCGGGCATTCCAACAGAACGCATTTATTTTTTTCCCAAAAGCGATAACTGGTGGGGCCCAGCCGGCAAAACAGGACCCTGCGGACCGGATACTGAAATGTTTTTTGATAGTGGAAAGCCCTATTGTAAAAAAGGACCCGGCAAAAAATTTGGTTCGCAATGCAATCCAAGTTGTGATTGTGGAAAATTTGTGGAAATCTGGAACGACGTGTTCATGGAATACAACAAAAAAGCAAATGGACAATATGAAAAACTCAGACAAAAAAACGTGGACACTGGAATGGGATTGGAAAGAACTATTGCGGTTCTCGAAAAAAAAGATTCTGTGTTTGAAACCGATTTATTAAAACCAATTTTTGACAGCGTACAACAACTATCCAACAAAAAAGAAAAGAGCTCTTTGCATTCTCAACGAATTGTCACAGATCATATTCGATCGGCTGTTTTTATTCTCGGAGACGAGCGCGGTATTATTCCCAATAATACCGATCAAGGATATGTATTGAGAAGACTAATCCGCAGGACGATTCGCCATGGAAAGTTATTGGGAATTGAAAAAAACTTTTGTGCAGAAATCGGCAAAACCGTTCTAAAACGTTTTAAAGACATTTACCCGGAGCTCGAAAAAAACCGTGAAACCGTGTTGCAAGAACTGGAAAAAGAAGAAAAACGCTTTAAACAAACCTTGGAAAAAGGAACTCAATTATTACAAAAACAAATTCAACTGGCTAAAAAAGAAAACCAAAAAAAATTGGATTCCAAAACTGTTTTTGATTTGTACCAGTCTTTTGGCTTTCCCCTCGAAATGACCCAAGAAATTGCCCGCGAAAACGGACTAAAAGTCGATGAAACCGCCTTTCAAAAACAATTGAAAGAACACCAAGTACTTTCCAAAAAAGGAGCTGCCCAACGCTTTACAGGCGGATTGGCCGATCATTCAACAGCGGTTTTGCGCTTGCATACCGCCACGCACTTATTGAACGCGGCTTTGCAACAAGTTCTTGGAAAGCAAGTAAACCAACGGGGCAGTAATATTACCAGTGAACGGCTTCGGTTTGATTTTCATCATGCTGAAAAGGTAACGCCCGAACAACTCAAAAAAGTAGAATCATTGGTGAATCAAAAAATTAAGGAAGGATTAGCGGTTAAAATGGAAATCATGTCCTTTCAAAAAGCCCAAAAGCTTGGTGCCATGGCAGAGTTTGGAGGAAAGTACGGCGCAAAAGTTAAAGTGTATTCGATTTGGAACCCTAAAACAAAAGAAGTGTTTTCGCGCGAGCTTTGCGGCGGTCCACACGTTACAAACACGAAAGAGCTCGGCCATTTCAAGATCAAAAAAGAACAAAGCGTTGCAGCTGGAATAAGAAGGATAAAAGCGATTTTAGAATAAGCCTATTTTTTTCGTGCAACTATTCCAACGATTTGAGGGTTTATTTCAAAACCGTTTTCGCGCACTTTTGCTTGGAATTGTTCAAATAATTGTTGGGAGTCATTAATCACTCCAACGGTTTGCCAATCACTTACTTCGTCTTTCAAAAAAGCTTTCAAATCGTTTTCTTTCATGGGGGGATACTCTGTTTTGAAAACCTTTTCAATCTGGAGTTCAAAACCAGCGTTCTCTAATTCTTCTTTTACTTCTTTTAACAGGAAATGAGTGTACCCTAGTGCGCGATTGATTTCATAGCCAATTTCTTGGGCCTTGTTTTGGGCTAGCTCTGGAAATTCTTCTCCCAAAACCAAATAACCGTTTGGCTTCAATAATTCAAAAGCACGCTCAAAAACCATTTTTGGTTTTTTGAATTCGCATAATGCTAAAAAAAAGGTAATACAATCAAACCCTGGTTGTAGGGCAGAATCAAAAAAATTGGCTTTTTGAAAAGAAACATTTTTCACCTCATGGTTTTGCACTTGTTTTTCTGCAAGTACTAAAAAATCAGAGGCCAGCTCAATTCCCAAAACAGTTTTTACGTTTGTTTTTTGTGCAAATGCAATGGCAAACAATCCATCGCCCGTTCCCACGTCCAATATGGTTGCGGGTTTTGAAAAAGAAACTAAATCAGCAATTTTTTTTCGCACATTTCC
>JAHJAQ010000140.1 GCA_018813975.1 Microcaldota archaeon | reverse complement strand
TTTTTGAGCAGCAATAAAAAAGCCTTTTTTAGTTAAGAATTTTATCATCCGCTTTCCAGAAACAAGAGGAAGTTTCATTTGAAACCCCTATGCACTAACGGCAATCGAAGAAATAGTAGCTTTTGAAACAGGTCTTTTTCGCAATGTTTTTTGAACATCTTCGTCTTGTAAATACAGTTCAACCGCTTCTCGCAGATTGGTTAAAGCGCTTTTTTTGCTTTTGCCTTGGCTCACCACGCCTAGTTCGGGGCATAACGATACAAACGCAACTGGCCCCTTTGTAACAACTGCTGAAAATTTTCGCTCCATTTCTACGCCAAAATAAATAGGCTAGTCGCCCTATAAAAGCCTATTTATTTTCGTCAAAAACCATAAAAAGCCATTGAAAAAGTCGGCAAAGAACTAAAAGTGATTTAAACCAAAAGCTATTTTACTTTCTTTGTCATTTCTTTTGATATAGGGAATACCATGGTAAAAAAAGTTCTGCATCCGCTTCGAAAAAAGTATCATGGCCATTGCAATTGGACAAGAAACCCACTAAAGATCTTAGCCGATTTGAAAAACGATTTGGTCACTTACCGCGCGCACAGCAACGCAGAATCCGATTGATATTGCGCCGAAGAGCCTTAGAAGTCGTGAGAAGAGAACGCAATAGAAAAGCCGATGCAGCGGTTGATGAACTATTAAAGAAAAAAGATTGGTCTAGAGAAGAATTAACATTAGTTTTTCAAAAGGCAATAACAATCAGTAACCAAAGAATACTAAAATCAGAAAATCTGCCTTTGTTAGCTCGAGAAATAATTTATCGCACTACCAAGAAAAAGGTTCCTTGGAACGAATTAACACATAGAGAAAGAAAAAAAGTGGCTAGCATTAGCCTTAGATTTATTACAAGAAACTGGTTAAGACACAATTCTTTTGGCGAAATAATGAACGATGAAAAGGCTCAGGCGACAATCCAAAAGAGCCTTCCAAAAATAATAAAAATTGTTCTAGGTGCAGAAGAACCAAGCCCAAAAAAAGTAGATGACCTGTTTAACTCTTTTAAAGGATTAAATCCACAACAAGAAAATGCAGCACTTAGTTATGCGTTGGAAGTAGTTAGTGCAATGCATAACTTTCTAGCACACCTGCAAAGAGCATATCACTAGATTTTCATTTCATCCATTCTTTTAGAATACGCTCTAATCTTTTTATCCACCTTTTTTTGTTCTTCGAGCCGTTTTGCTTCTTTTTCAAAGTGGAATATTCCCAAAGAAGCCGCTACATTCGAAAACAAAATAACCAAAAAAGACAATTGCACAATCTGTTCCACATTAATGCCCCGAGTTAAGCCAATGGTTAACGGATAAGTGGCAAGGACGGCTGCTGCAAGGCCACGGGGCATGGCAGAAAAAATGGCTTTTTGGTCTTTCACCAGGTTCTTGGCGTATCGCAATAAGGCTTGTACACTGAGCATGCGCGCAAACAAGATGCCAAACGTAACAAAAACCGCAATAACCAAAATCATCCAGTCAAAACCAGTGAGCACAAAAATAATTCCCAAGTACACAAAAAAGAATGTTCTTACAAACAAAGAAATCTCGGATTGAAACTGCGTAATCCCCAATGCCACCGCATAAGACCTCATTCTGAGCATTTTCGTAATTTCTTTGGCATTTCCCAACACCAATCCAAATACTAAAGCCGAAAAAGCACCATTTCCCCCAACATATTCTGTAATCGCATACACCAAAAACAACATAGCCAAGGACAAAATATACTGGTATTTTTTGGTTTCGGATTCATCCCGTAACAGTTTAATCCAAAACAAGCCCACTATTGCACCAATTACCGCGGCAATGGAAAAAGCCATAACCAATCCTTGCAATACTACTTGGAATTGAATGTTTTGGGACAAAATAATTTGTGCCAATGCAATGGTAACAATTACACACAAAGCATCTGTAATCGAAGATTCTAAGGTTAACAGGGTCTTGGTTTCTTCTGAAACCGATGCTTTTTGAATCATGGGAACAATAATAGCAGAACTGGTTCCCCCTAAAATCGCTCCAACCATTAGAGCAACTAAAAAATTCCAGCCAAACAACAGTAGAATAGTCGCGATTAATACCACGGAAACCACAAAAACCAGTAACGTGAATAAAGCGGTTCGAGGCAATTCTTTCAACACGTGATAAAAGTTTAAGCGCAGTCCTCCCTCAAACAACAATATCGCCAGGGCAAAAGCCGCAAAAAAAGGGGTAATGCTTCTCAAAAAAACAACAGCGTCTGTTCCCAAAAGATTGAAAACAGGGCCAATAAAAAGGCCTAATAGCATCAAAAGGATAAAATCAGAGAATTTGGTGCGCTTAAAAAACAAGGTGCCCAAAAAGCCCGCCAGAACAATGCCCGCTAAAAACAAAAACAGTACAATTACATCGTTCACGCCAAATCCCTCGTTCAGTAAAAACAAGTCCAAAGGGTATTAAAAAGTCTTTTCTATTCGAAAGAATACGTATGGTACTCATTACACTGGCCCTGTTCTTTGCGGGATTGGCAATCCTACTAATTTCGGCTGAAAAACTCGTGAGCAGTGCTTCCAGGCTTGCCAAAACACTTGGCGTGAGCGAGTTTTTAATTGGAATAACCTTGCTCGC
>JAHJAQ010000139.1 GCA_018813975.1 Microcaldota archaeon | reverse complement strand
TGTGGTTTTTTTCTCTTTTTTGAAAGGAAATTCCCATGGATTCACAGTTTCCATGATCCGCGGTAATAATCACAAATCCTTTTTGGCATAAAACCAGTGACACAATCTGGGAAAGACACCTATCAATGCCTTGCACGGCTTTGATCGCGCTTTTTAAGTTTCCAGTATGCCCTATCATGTCTCCATTTGCAAAGTTCGCGATAATCGCGTCAAACTTTTTTTGACGCAATACTGTTAGAATGTGTTTGGTAATTGCAGGGGTTCGCATTAAAGGCGTTTTTTCATAGGTTTTTACTTTGGGGCTTGCAAATAGTTTTCGCTTTTCGCCTTTGAATGGTTTTTCGTTTTCTCCGTTAAAAAAATAGGTTGCGTGCGCATATTTTTCGGTTTCTGCAATGCGCAATTGCTTCCACTTTTTTTTGGAAAGCACTTCTCCCAAACTGTTTTTTATGTTGGGCTCTGTAAACGCCACTGTTGCATTCATGGAATCATAATATGGGCAGAATGCCGCGAAAACAATTTCGGGGCGTTTTCTTTTAAAACCGGAAAACTTTTTTTCAACCATTGCTTGGGTGAGTTGTCTTTGCCGGTCCAATCGAAAATTAAAAAAAATCACGCTATCGTTTTTTTGGATTCCTTCAAATCCTGAAAGAACCGTGGGAGAAAAGAATTCGTCAGTTTCTTTTCGTTTGTATGCGTTTTGAATGGCTTGTCGTGCGTTTTGGGCTTTCAGTCCTTTTGCGTGTACCAAACACTCAAATGCTTTTTGGGTTCTATTCCATCTTTTGTCGCGGTCCATGGCAAAAAAACGACCGATGACGGTTCCAATTTTTCCAATCTTTTTTTTGCGCATTTCTCGCTCTAGCGTTTTTAAGTATTCGAGTGCTTGTTTGGGTTTGGAATCTCGTCCATCTGTAAAAAAATGAATCCAAACTTTTTTGAGTTGGTGTTGTTTGCACAATTCAAGTAATGCAAACAAGTGTTTGGTGGTAGAGTGCACGCCTTTATCGGAGACCAAGCCCATTACGTGAAGGCTCGAATTGTTTTTTTTACAATTTTGAATGGCTTTTAAAAAAGCAGGATTGCAAAAAAAGCTTTTGTTTTGGATGCTTTGGTTAATGCGTTCCATGGCTTCTAAAACAGTTCTGCCCGCTCCTAATGCAATGTGTCCTACTTCACTATTGCCCATAAATCCTTTGGGCAAGCCAACGCTGGTTCCGCTGGCTTTTAACACAATTTTTCCATATTCGCGTGTTATAGAATCTAAGAAAGGGGTTTTGGCTAGTGCAAATGCGTTTCCTTTTTTTTGTTTTGTGAGACCAATACCGTCCAATATAATGAGTACGCCGGGTTTCATGATATCACTTCAAATTCTAGTGGTGTTCCTTTAGTGGAATAGGCTTGAATGGTTTGAAAAGAAAATGGCAAACAGATTATTAAATGGATTTCGCCTTCTTTGCTAAACAAGTGTTTGTCTGCGCCGGATGGTTTATTGGTAAAGCCGGGGTGGGAGTGAACGCTTCCTACCGTGCACGCAGTATACGGTAATAAATCCATTCGAATACTTGCATGGTGCGAACCAAAAATAGAGGGTAAAATAACCCATTCTTCCACTATTTGTTTTTTTAAGTTTCCTCCCAGTAAGGCAATAAACTCATTAGGATGGGTATTTTGAGCGGCCTGCACAATGGATTCTAGAACAGATTTTTTTATTTTCCACACAACAACCAAAAGATATGTGTGTCGACTTTCCTAAAAAAACCATTGTTGGTCAGCCTTTTCGAAAACCCGATTCGAACTTTGTTCGAATGGACCCTTTTTTGCTTGTAGCAAAAAACGGGTGGCTGGCGAAAACCCGCGCTTGAGTCGTAGAATAAATTCCCGTTCAAAGAACTTGGCGTGTTAAAATCCCCAATAAAACAAGATGGTTGGCACCACTAAAAAAGCCATGCAATGACTTTTTTTAATTCCTTGCAAGTGCGATATCAATCCAATACTCGTGGCTACTAACAATACTAATAATCCTAAAAAACCACTTAGCCAAATGGTTAGGCCGGCCAATAATACCATAATGCTTTTGGATAGGGTGGGATAAGAAATTTTTTGTAAGACTGTTAGAACTTTTTTGGCTATTAAAATAGTGGTTAGTGCGGCAATTCCCGCACTCAATAGGATCGTGGCTAATACTACTAAAAAGTCCGGCATGGAAAGCTCGTACAAAAATTGAATGGCAACCGCTGATCCTGTTCTGGCTTTTCCCAGTACTTGTAGGGCTACAAACGAAAAAACCATGCTGGAAGCATTAATAGCGCCTAATAATACCAAGAATTGTTTGGTACCAAATTTTTGGTGAATGCTTTGAGCGACAAAAGCCGCGTGTGCCGAACTAATTGCCGGAAACAAGGAAACCAACGAACCACAAATTCCCCCTATTCCAATGGCTTTCCATGCTTTTCTTGTTTTGAGTTTGAATATTTTGGTTTGTTGTACGATTTTTGGTTTGGACTGGTATAACGAAAACAATAAAGTGCTCATGCCAAAAAAACCTGTTACCAAAGCAAACAATTGGTTAGAAGCAAGGCGTAATGCAATAACTCCTAAAGCGCCTGCCAATCCAGCCACCCCCAAAGCCACTAGTTTTTTCTGGTTTTTTCTTTCACTGGCCACTAGCAATACCGTCATTGTCAACAACGCCCATGGAATGGTTTTTACCAAGAATCCTTTGGTTTGCTGGGCAAACAACCAATAAATTGGTAATACTCCTAAGCTAATGAGAATTCCTCCTAAATTGCCTAGAATGGTTAGTTGTATTCCCAATAATCCTTTTCCTTGTAAGAACAAGCGATGGCCTGGTAGAATGGATAAAAAATTGTCTTCGCTTGGTGCTCCTACCAAAATGTTGGGAATAAAATCAATGAAAGAATGCATGGTATTCATGGCTACAATTAGTAATACAATGGAAAGGCTTCCTTGAAACGAAAAGAACAGGATAAACGTGGTAATGGTATTCAAGTGAATGCCGGGAATTAGGCCTGTTAGGATTCCCAATCCCAAACCAGTTCCAATAAAAAAAAAGAATTCAATCAAGGCGATTCACTTCTAAAATGCGAACTTGTATGGTTGGTTTTTTTTTGGTGATTTGGGCTTTGAACTCGAAAATACTGTTTTGGAATTGAGTGGGTGGGAACTGGTTTTTGGCCAAAAACGCGGTTACTTGGTTGCCATCAAATAATTCCAAGCGGTCTTTTTGTTGAAAGGATTTCCATTCTAGAATGCGTGCTTTAAATACTACTTTGGTTTGCTCGGGAAAAGTAGATAATTCACTAATCGTAGTGGGAACAGGAATTTGCCATTCTAATAATAATGCGGTACTGATAATACCACTGATCGCGAATAGTATGGCAAACAAGGCTAACTGGTCTTCTAAAAACATTATGGTTTTTTTAGACCGACCAAGCAAAAACCGGTTTTTTTTTCGACAAACGTCAAACTTTTTTTAGGGGTCAGTTACAAGTAATATATTCGGGGGGCGGATCAGTAAAAGAAATACTGGCTGTTGCAAAAGAAGTGGAATTCACGATTTCAGTTTCAATTGCTGATGTTGTACCTGCTAATGAAACATAGGGCGTGGTTTTTACAACCATGCAAATCTTGTTAATACTACTATTAACGGTGTATCGAACACTCGAGAGAATAGTTGGTTCTTCCAAGGTGTTAAGTTGTTCGGTTAAAAGATTTTTGGCGATTACTAATGCAATGGTAGTATCTTGAGAAGCCAAATAAATACTGGAAAATAAGGTGCCCAGCATAATAACTGCGGCGGCAATAATCATTATTTCCAGGCTTCCTTGTCCTTTTGAATCTACAAAAAGCGATTTCATGACACACTCACTGTGGTCTGGCCTGTGCTCTGGCCTGTGCTTTTAGTGATGGCAATGTCTACGCTTTGTCCACCCAGTACAAGGGGATCAATTGGATCTTTTTCACAACCGAGAGTGGTAGTATTAACCGTAATTATTTTAGTGCACTTGCTGGAATCTGCTGGATTATCATCATCGTTTTCACACGCTGTTGCAGGCGTATGGGTAGTGCCTTGTAATTGGTAGGAAAAACCAATTTCATTGTCTGGCGCAGAATTACATAGTATGTTTGCATCTTTGGGCACAAAAATGGTAATGGTTTGCTTGGCGCCACTGGTTTGGTCTTGTAATCGATTTACAGTGGAAACAATTTTTTGTGCTGCTATTCTTGCTTGTCCAATGCTTTCTACTTCTTGGGTGCTAGCCGCTGCTAAATAAACCGAGGGCAAAATACTGCTGCTCAAATACAAGAGCAAAAAAACCAGTAATAGCATGAATTCAATGGAAATCTGGCCTTTTTGATTGGCAAGTCTTTTTCTTTTTTTTAGAGTATTATCCATAATGGATTCCCAATTATTGTCAAGAACAAGTACGCCAATAAAATCGCGGGTACAAAGGCAGTGCTTTCTTTTAAGGGTAATTCTAATGGAATCTTGTTTTCTTGTGCGAGTTTTTGGAGTTCTAGTATTTGTTCTTTCTCTAAACCACCTGCTCTTTTAGTGGAACACACCACGTGTTCTTGGGTTGGTGTGTGCACCAATCCTTGTTTTTTCTGGTTTTTAATGATTTCCAATAGGCTTTTTTCAGTTCTAACCTCTATAATTCCTTTTTCGGTTTTTACAATATCCACGCCAGGAATATCGCCTTCTTCCAATTGGCTAATCTTCTTTTGAGTGCGAAACAATTTGCGCAAAGAAAAAAACAATTTGAGTACTATAAAAACCACGAGTAAGGCCACAAATAATTGAATGCTGTTCCAAGCAAACAAAAGCCCATTCAAATAAACGCCCACAACCGTTAATCCAATGCCCAGTATCAATTGAATCTTTTTAGGAGCAATTCCAAACACCACAATCAACCCAAATAACCATAGATAAGATTGATTCAAAATCAGCAGTGCTTGTTCGCTTCCAATAATAAAAAGAGCAAACAATCCCAATCCTATTATTTTTTGTTTTGGTTTGGGAAAAATCTTTTTCAAGTGCTCTGGTTTTTGGTATAACTTGTGCAAGCCCATTCCAATCCCAACCGGCAATAATGCCAGTACACTAAAAATGAATAGTGAAAATGGAAAGATTGGAATTTGAGAAACAGAAAGCGGGGCAATCCAATTCCATAGACAATACACACTCCAATTAATGGGATTCAAAAATGCGAGTGCGGTAAATAGTTTTACATCGCCTCCCGCCCAAAAACCTAAGCGCCATAACAAGTAGGCCGCTACAAAAGTGGCTAGTCCAACGCCAATTCCTATTAACAGCCAATTCCAATCGCCTAAAACGATTCCTGCAAGTAGGTATAATACCGCTCCAACAATAATGAGTAGAATTGAAATTTTGTCGTTTACCATTCTTGTTTTTAAGTCTGTAATACTCGCCCATACTAAAGCAAGGATTGAAAATCCAATTGCGGTTGCACTAATCCATTCGAGCATGTTGTTCCAATAATGAAAGAGTTGTAGGTCTTAAATACTTATTTTCGCAAATAAAAAAAAAATAGAAATAGAGTATGGTGAGTGTTGTTAGCGTAGCAGGCTGCTAATGGCTTCTTCGCGATAGGTGAGGAGTTTGGCTCTTGCTGATAAGGCAACGGCATTTAATCCGTTTAGGAGTAAGCCGGCTGCGATTACGAGCATGATGCCAAAACTCACCATGAGCAAGTATTCAAAGGAAGCTTGCGCGCGCGAATTCATAGCATTACCTTTATGATACAACTACGTTGGTTGCTAGTACACATTTCTTGTTGGCTGCTACTGTATCTGGGGTACCTGACCAACAGCATTCGATAGTGGCAGTACCAGTAACCCACGTTGAATTGACATAGCTTGATGGGCACGGTAACGTGGTTGTTGTTGCGCCATCTACTGATGTAACGTTGGCTGATTAACATTGGGCTAGTGTTTGGTAGCTGTTACAGGCTTGTTCGGCAATGGTTAGAACGTTTCCTTCTCCACCGGTTCCGGCAAGGCTTACAATGGCGCCAATAATTACAACGGCCACTAGAATTCCACCACCAATGATTAGCAGGTATTCCAGGCTTCCTTGTCCTTTTCTTTGCATTTTGTTTTGCACCTCCAAAAATGATGTTAAATCTGCCAATACTAAGCGTTTTTCCCTTTTTAATACTTTTCTCTTTGGAATTTGCCTTAAAAATAGTCCTTGTTTTTAAATCAAAAAATTTCACTATTTTCAAATGGCAATTTATGGGAATTATGGTTTCTTAAAAATCCGTTATTCCGCCGAATTCAGTAGTGGTTTTTGAAAAATCAAAATTTGAATATAACGGGCGAATGAAAGGGTGTTTTTTATTCTGCGGTTTCGCCAATGCTTTCGCCGGCCCTTCCACCAAGCGTATTGCCCATGCTTTTCAGGGCCAATCCCACTACAGTAGCCACGATTATTGCGCCTGCAATAATCGCAATGTATTCGAGTGTTCCTTGGGCCCTTTTTTCATGTAATAGTTTCATGTTAAATTTCCTTTAAGTGCCTTTGAGAATCGTGGCTGCTGCCATTAATCTCGTGCCATAGTATATCATATATCCTACTAGTAATAATACTGGGGCGTATATAATGCTTTTGCTGGCTTTTCCATCGCGCATAAGCGCCATCATGACGCTCGTGGCAATTAATTCAACAAAAAGATAAAACACGAGTACAAACAAAATAAAAGATTGCATGGTAAATGCCGTTGCAACGGTTTCTGGTGTTCCAATGCCCGTTCTTACTACGGTATTAATCATAAAGTCTAGAACGCTGCTGTTAATGCCAAATAAGGCTGGCGCAACCACTGCACCTGCTGCGACCATTAATAGAACGCCCATAATGGTACGACTTTTTCGTTCCAATCCAATGCGCCTTAGTTCTCGAATGTCCTCTGAAATTTGGTCTAGTACCTCGGATAGTCCGGCGCCTGTTTTGAGAGCGTCGATAATAATTGTAACGCTTCTTTTAATGAGCTTGGAATCATTGTTATTGGATAGTGTTTTCAAACTGGTTTCCATGTTTTCGCCTTCATCTAGTTTGCGTAACACGGTTTCAATTTCTTTGTTTAAGGGGCCAAAATCACTTTCCATTAATTCGCGTAATGCAAACGCATAGGTGCCGCCTGCTTGAAGAGTGTCTGCAATTTGTTTGAGGGCATCGGGCAATGCTTTTTCCAGTTCATCCAAGCGACGCATTTCCAAATAAATCGGATATCCTGCTGTGAGGTCAATGCCCACTAAGAAAACAATAATGGCCATGAATACTGGATTGTCAATGCCAATTACTTGGAAAATAAAAAAGCTTACAATGGATAGTGCAATCGAACCACCAATTACCAGTGCAAACCAAGTGGAAAGCGGAACCTTTAGCCCGTTTTTTTTCATTTTGTCTTGGTATTTTGCAAGCCACGTATTCTTGAAATGATACCAAAAACCCTGTTTTTCTTCTTTTGGTTCTTCTGATTCTTGTAATGGTTTTTCTTGCGCGATTTTTTCCATTAGTTCGGCTGGTAGCTCTTTATCGGGTTTTTCTTTTTTGGGAAGCTCTTCTAACAATGGTTCTAGTTCTTTTGTTTCTTTTGACATTTGGGTTCACCGTGGTTGAATTGCTTTAAGATATAATAATAATATGCCTAGAATAATAGGCATAATAGCAAAAAACATGATAGCAAGTGTGGTGGGGGTAACAGGAATTTCGATTTGTAAGGGTAATGGAGCAGCACGAATGCCGCCCAAGGTAACAATTAAGGATGGCAATACTATTCCGGCAAAAATGAATAATACGCCAAAAAAGTTCATTTTTTCGGCAAACTCCCGGATTTCGTTTCGCTGTTCAACCGAAATGTCCTCTGCAATTTCATTCATGACATCGGAGAGATTCCCTCCTGTCTTCATGGCGCGTACCACGTGCATAACTGCATTTCGCAGTCCTTTAGATTGAACGCGCATGGCCATGTTGCGCAAGGCATCTTTTGCTTCTGTTCCTTCTTCTATTTCTGTTATCGTGCGAGCAAATTCTTCACTTAAACTCCCATAATCTGCAGAAGCAATGATTTGAATGGTGCGATACAATCCAATTCCGGCTTTTAGTTCTGCTGCCATGTGACGCAAGGCAAAAGGCAATTCCCGGGTCACTTCTTTTCCGCGTTGCTGGGCTTTGCTTTGAGGCAATAACAACATTAAAAAAGCCGCAAAAACCGCGAACAATAGTGCAATAATAATTGTAATAATGATTTGGCCAAGTACTGGCAAGCGTAATAAGAAAGAAATAAGCAGTCCAAAAAGCAATCCCGTGACAAAAGAAACTGCCGTAACTGATGTGGTTAAGGCAAGGTATTGGCGCAAACTATAGCGCATGTTGGCGCTGTACAAATAAAAGTTTAGTGTTTTGGCAGGGGGTAAAGAAGCAATAAATCTTCCAACAGGTCTTAGGGGGCTGCGCAAGCGCAAGTATAGTCTTCCCAATCGTCGAATCCAGGGAGATGGTGCTTCGGTTAGTTCTTCAATCTGCTGAAATTGCATGGGGTGTTTGCCGGTTGAAATAATGCCGCGTAATTCTTCTAGCTTTCCTTTTCCAGTTTCGAATTCGGTTCCTTCTTCTTTGTATTTTTTTTTCATACGGTTTACAATACGGTCTACGGTTTCAGAATCGAGTTCTTTAAATTCGTCTTTGGCCATTTTGTATCACTTATTTTGCAAAAAGCGATTGGTTTCTTCTCGGGTTTTTCGAATACCGCGAATGTTTTTTTGGACTAGTCCGCTTAAAAAGCGTTCTCTTTTTTTCCATTCTAATTCAATTTGTTTTCTACCCAGTCCTGTGAGCTTTTGAAGTTTTTTAATATAATCAATTCCAATCGCGGTTCGTTCTAGTTCATCGGTAATCGCATTCCATTCAAAAATATTTTGGGTGGTTGGTTTTCCTTCATACACCCCTGAAAGCTGGGCAATTTCCGTGACTCTTCTAATGGTTCCTTTTCTTTTATCATGCAATCGATTTTCCACTATAATCAAGTCTAGTGCTGCCAGCATGGCAATGGGTACATTCATAGGGGGGCTGGTTACGCGAATAATGGTTTCTTCCGGAGAGTTGGCGTGGACTGTTCCACAACAACCATCATGGCCCGTATTCAAGGCAGTAAACAAGGTAAATGCTTCGGCATGCCGTACTTCCCCCACTAGAATGCGGTCTGGTCGCATGCGCAAAGCATTTTTGGTTAGAATATCCATGGTGAGTTCTCCTGTTCCTTCCAATCCAGGAGGACGTGCTTCGAGCCTAATCCAATGATCTAAAGGCAAGAATAGTTCCGCGGTATCTTCAATGGTTACAATTCTTTCTCGTTCCGGAATCATTGCGGCCAGTGCATTTAAAGTAGTGGTTTTTCCGCTTCCTGTTCCGCCAGAAATTAAAATATTTGCTGGTTTGACTTGGATTCCTTCCACGCACAACCACAAGAAAGCAGCGGTTTCCACGTTCAAGGTTTTTAATTGAATCAAATCCACTAAACTATACGGATCTTTTCGAAACTTTCGAATGGTTAAAGAACTTTGATCTACAGACGCGGGGGGGATTGTAGCATTCACCCTGCTTCCATCTGGCAAGCGTGCATCTAATAGTGGAGAAGAAATATCCACTCTCCTTCCCACTTCGCGTGCAATTCGATTCACCAAGTCTTGAATTTCGTTTTCATTATAAAATTCAATGTTAGTGGTCATCATTTCATATTCGCGGTGAAACACATATACGGGTCTGTGTGCACCGGTTACCATGATTTCTTCTAATAAATCATCTCGAATAAGGGGGTCAATGATTCCATATCCTGCCATTTCTCGTACAACTGCTTTGGCATAAAAATCATATCGATTGGTGGGAATGTTTAGTTCGGGGTTGTTGCGCAAAATATCCATTATTTTTTGATAATACACATTTCTTTTTTGTTCTGGGTCCCTAATTTTGTACGGGGCAATTGAAATTAAGCGCGTGGCGGCTTCTTTGATGGCATTAATCATGGCTTTTTCAGTAGAAGTTGGTTTTGGAACGGGAATATCATAGTGTAATAATTCGGATCCTTCTACTTCGTAAATATTGGTGTCGCCATAAGACACCACAAGTTTTCTTTTTCGGAATTTTTTAGTTTCTTTTCGCGCAGCTTCTTCTCTTTTGCTTTCTAACACCCAGTGTAGTTTTTCTTTTTCAGTTTGGCCTGGTAGCTGTAGTTCTTCTAGTTTTTGAGCCAGTTTTTCTTCTTTAGCGTCTTGTTCAAATAGCGCTTTGTTTAGGTCTGGGGCTGACGGGGTTTCTTTGGTCTCTGGTTTTTGACTGCCCTTTTCCAGTGTTTTCTTTTTTTTGGCGTTTTCCAAAAATTGGTCAAAATAATCTGTCATGTGAATCCTACAAATAGAACGAAAACCCATTATTTAAGGTTTTGGCGCCCTGATTTGGCCAAAACAATGGCAAGATAAGTGGCTTTCTTTTTTTAGCCCATTGTCGCTTTTTTAATAGGGTCTCATGATTTCAGCTTCACTCTGTATTCGATGCAAAGGGCGCTTATGGTGTAGGCTTTCCCATTGTCCAATATTAGAAAAGTTTGAAACCAAAAAAAAAGCTGTTTCGAGCATTCAAGAAAAAGAATTTACAGGCAGTTCTCCTCCAAGCCTTTTTGTTTCTCGGAATAACTATCCTTTTGTTTCAATTGCGCCATTAGCACCTCCGTTGGTCTCCGAGCAAAATTCTTTTTTGGATAATCCGGAACAATGGTTTGGTTTGTCTTCTAATCAAATAATTCAATTGCGTTCTCAGCTCATTCAATCCAAAACCAATATGAAAGCAGATCAAGCCAGCAATCCTTCTAATGATTTGCTTTCCTTACAAGAACTAGCGTTAAGCGTCCAACCAGTAGAAGCACAATTTCAATTACAAGAAAAACCAAAACTCAATCTGTCGTTTAATGAAACCACCGCCCCACTAGGGCCGATTGCATTGTTGGAAAAAATGAGCTTACAAGAAAACCCGCGCATTCCTCAAAAAGTAGATTACTTGGTTTCAGATACCGCAGTAAAATCCCAAATCGCAATCCAAGAATTATTTGACCATGGTTTGCCGGTTCATTACTTATCTAAAATTCTTAGTGCTGGAACACTTGGAATCAAAAACAATAGATCTCTTGTTCCCACGCGCTGGAGTATTACGGCAATTGATGATTCAGTTTCAAAATATTTGATTAATAAAAGTGTAAAATATTTTCAACAAATAGGAGAAATAGAATTGTTTGCTTCAAACTATTTGGGAAATTCTTTTTTTATAGTATTAATCCCCAACAATTGGAGTTTTGAAATGCTGGAATGCTGGTTGCCTGGAAGTCCTTGGACTTTAGAAGATCCAACCTATCAACAATCCAAAGAATACACTATTATAGCTGACTTTGAATTGTATGGCGGTAGAAAAAAATACGCGGACAATATTACGGGTGCTTATTATGCCGCGCGATTGGCAATCGCCGAACACTTGGTAAAACGAAAACGACAAGCCACTGCTTTAGTTTTCCGCGAGATTGGAGAAAGCTATTCTTCTCCGTTGGGAGTTTGGGTGATTCGCGAAACGGTTCGGAATGCCCTGCAAAAAAAACCCTTGCGTTTTTCCGATTTAGATCTGGCCTTGCAGTATTTGAAGCTTCGCTTACAAGTTCCATTCCAAAACTACAAACAAAAAAGCCATTTATTAGATGCCTTAAAAAACCAGAAAAAAATTACGGCCTGGATTGTCTAATGCGACTATGTTTTTCAAATGCTAGTCGAACAGTGCGTGCAACGTTTTTCGTTTGTCGTTCTTGTGCTTGTAAATAAGTAATTGTTGTGATGGCTAACTCATGGAGCTTTTTTCCTTCCAAACTTTTGCGCGAATACTGCTGTAAAAAAGACCTGTCTTGAATGGCTTGTTCAATTTCTCTTTCAAGTTTTGCCTCTAGCTGTTCAGCAACGGACTGGGCTTGTGATAAAGCGGTTTGCTCTTCGGACTTCAAATACCGTCCTTTTCTTTCGCACGCAAGAATAATGCGCCCGGCTTTTCTTATCTCGAGCGTTTCAATGCTTCGCAGGGAATAAATATTTGCCCCGGTTTTTTTTGCCATTTCTTGGACTCTTTTTGTTACTTCTAATCGTTTGGGTTGTTGTTTCAAAAATATTTTTCGTTCGGCTTGGCGCCATTCTTTCCCTAATTTATCGGGACGAACTGTTCTCCAAACCTTTCTTTTTACCGCGTCCCTTCTTTTCTTGCTTCGAACGCGGTTCCATGCTTTTCGAGCGGTTGGAGATAATCGAGCCATACCATCTTATTGTTTTTTTTTCTTTAAAAAACTGTTCTCTAAAAAGATTAGGGGCGTGGTCTTTCTGATGGGCGCAATTCTCCTAGTGCTCTTGTGAGTTTGTCAAGTAGTTTTTTGGCTTCTGTTTCTTGAGCTTTAAGAGCGTTTTGTATCTCTTGTGCCTGTGCTTTAATCTCCTGGACTTGTTGCATGGTTTGTTTGTAGGGGGCAGGTAAAAAAGGAGACCAACGCCAGTGTTGATAGCGTTTCAAAAAGTCATTCAACCAGTCTATTTCTTCTCGAACCTGTTCAGCGCCCTTTATTCGATTTTCTTTGAATTTCCACAATTTTTCTAATGTGCTTTCCATTCTTTTAGCACCCTTAGCAGAAATAGTTTTTCCAGCGCGTTTACACGCTTCCATGACTTGCGCGGCATGCTGTAGGGTTTTTGTGTCAACACTTGGAACTATACCCTGAGATAATCCGATTATTTTTGCATTTCTGAAAAGCCATTTTTGGATTCCGAACAATCTTCGCTTTTCGGCTTGAAATCGCCGTGCTTTTTTGGAAACGCGTAGCTTGGCAGCTTCTTTTCTTTTAACGATGCGCACCCACGCTTTTTGAGCCATGAAACCTTTTTTTCTACTAACTGGGTTTGTTCCGACTGCTTTGTTCGCAGGCATTTGGTTCACTTTTTGAATTTCATGAGTTGGGCAAGCAAGGCTTCTAATTGAATTCTTTCATTGGCGCCTTCTACCATGCGAAAATTATATTCGCCAATAATATCTACTAATGCTATTTTAGTTGTAGTGGGCAATTCGGCTTCTGGCATTTCTAATACTTCCCTATATAACTGTAATAATACGTCTTCTCCGCTCATGCCATGCTCGTACAATAAGGTGTCTAGTTTGTCTCGTGCCTCTAAAAACTTTCCAGTAAGGGCGGCTGTAATCATTTGTTTGATTTCGGCTGGTTTGGCGCGCGAACTAACGGAAAAAACCTGGTCTTCCAAGATTTTTTTGCTATTGCTCGCGCTTGCTTGTAATACATTGATGGCTTTGCGCAGATCTCCTTGCGCCACGTATTGAATTGCTTTTAATCCGGTTTCGTCTAGTTGCAAGCCTTCTACTTTGGCAATGCGTTGTAACGCGATTTCCACTTCTTTTCCGCTTAATGGCTTGAAACGAAAAACAACGCATCGTGATTGAATGGGTTCAATAATTTTACTCGAATAATTACAACTCAAAATAAATCGACAGGTTTTTGTGTATTTTTCCATGGTTCTGCGCAAGGCTTGTTGGGCATCAGTGGTAAGGGCATCGCTTTCATCTAAAAAAATGATTTTAAAACCAGAATCAAATGCTAGGGTTCGTGCAAAATCTTTGATGGTTCCCCTTACCACATCAATTCCGCGTGTATCGCTTGCATTTAATTCTAGAAAGTTTCTTTCAAATCCGTTTTTATACAATTCGTGGGCCAAGGCAATCGCACTCGTGGTTTTACCCACCCCGGCCGGACCACTAAACAATAAGTGGGGCATGTTTTTGTTTTCGGTATAGGTTTGAAGGCGTTTTATAGCGCTTGTTTGGCCGATTATTTCTTTGAGTTCTTTTGGACGGTATTTTTCAATCCAAGGCAATTCTAGGAATAATTCCGTGTTTTTGCTCATAGGGTCTCTTTTCTAGAGAAAGCCAGGAAAAGGCTTTAAATGGGTTGGGGGCATTTTCTGTTTGAAACCAGTTTGTTGGAGAAAAAAATGACGGAAAAAAATCCTTGGTTGAAATGGCTGTTGCTGCTTGTTTTGTTCTTGTTTTTTTATGGGATTTTATGGTTTTTGGGAACCAGTTTTTTTAATGCCTGGGTTTCTCCCATGCACTGGCTAGTGCCCATTACTGGTTTTTTCCTAGCGTTTTTTGTTTATAATTGGGTTGAAGACTATTTTGAAATTAAATTGGCTTCTTGGTGGGTTCCAATCTTAATCATTGTGTTGGGGTTAATGGCTTTTTACGTGAATGCCTGGTTTTATTATTGTAATGGTTTTATTTCTTGTTGGCTGGAGTAACGATTATAGAAAGAATGCTGAAGAAGCAATGAGTTATTTTCAGGCAAGACAGTTTGACAAAGCT
>JAHJAQ010000138.1 GCA_018813975.1 Microcaldota archaeon | reverse complement strand
TGCGAAGGCATTGATTATTGCCTGAAAAAAGCCAAAAAGCATTATTCGACACAAAAAATAATGGAATTCCATAATGATAAAGAATTAAAGCACACTATTACCAGTATTATAAGAAAACTACGGCAAAAAGGGATTAAATGAAAAGAGTTTTTTTGTTGTTGGGGGTCTGTTTTTTTTTTGGAGTGGCAATTGCTGAAACCATTGTAGAGAACTCTTTTCAAGACCTAGGTTTTGCGGGCTTTGAAAACAGTGAAGCCAATGCTACTCAATGCCAAACCTTTCCATTATTCAAAGATTTAACACAAAATACCGAGGATTTTTATACCGTGGTTTCATTGCACGTGTTGTTTGAACCCGTACCAAGCGAGGACGCGAACATAACTGTTTTTTTGAATGATATTCAAGAGCCCATTGCCAGTGCCCACGCCATGGAATTTTTGGAAAATTGGTTTCGCGTAAAACTCCCTAATGAAACATTGTGGGAAGAAAATATTCTGGAGATTTGTTTAACCAATTCAAACACCACTGCCAAAACCACTTTTTTAGCGGATTCTTTGTATGGTGCCTATACTATGGCAGAATTTAAGGAAAACGATTTTGTAAAAACCATTTCCACCAAAAACCCCCCCTGGAACCAAGAATTCTCTGTTACAGTAGAATTACATAATTCGGGAAGCGAAACCGTTGATGTGAATGTGTTATATCGAAAACCAGTAATAGAATTCAAGCACATTCCATTTGTAAAAGGAGAAACCAGTTTTGTGGGCAGCATTCCCCCCAATGAAAGCATTTCTTTTTCATATTCGATTAAAGCAACTGAAACAGGGCCATTTGCATTGCCTGCTGCGATTGTGTTTTTTGAAAACGAGTTTGGGGAAAAGAAACAACTGGTTTCGAATTATCCACGCATTGAAGTACTAGAACCAGACATAAAAATCCACGGCATTGTATTAAACAAGACCATGGAAAAAAGAGTGTTGGTGGGAAAAGCCATTCCAGTACAAGCGATCATAACCAATAAGGGGGTTAATGAAATATCTAATATTGCCATTATTTTTCCTTCCACGCCAGGATTGCAATTTAGCCAAGAAACCCACAGTATTTCTTCTTTAAAATCTGGTGAAAGTACGGTACTCGAATTGCTGGTAACACCACTAGAAGCAGGTTGGTTTGAGGTTGGATGTAACATAGCCTATTTGGATCTTGAACTAGAAGATTCTTTTTGTGACAGCACTAGTTTTTTAGTAGAAGAAGATTTTTTTCCCATTGAATGGATTGGCGGAATCGTATTGATTATTATAGCGATTCTCGTGTACGTGTACTATCATTTTAGGTGATTGCATGGGATTATTCGGCAACAAGAAAAAAGGAATAGAAGAAGAAAAAGGTCTTTCTAGAAAAAGAACCAGCGCCAAAACCATTCTAATGCTCTTTTTCTTTTTAGTCGGCATTTTGCTTGGCAGTACTATTGAACACTATTTAATCGAACCCGATTTGAACAATGATTTGGGCGGAAAACTATCTGAATGCAGGGGATCCTTAGACTTGGTAAACCGAGAAGTTTCCAACTGCTACGAAGAACTAGAGGCATTGCAAGCACAAACCCCAACAGAATAGCTTTTCGTTTACAGTCGAAATTTTGCTGGTTTCTTAGTATTTTTTAGGGCATCATAGTAGATATGCGTTGGTTCTTTGGCGTACTGGTTTTGTTACTGTTTTTTGGCGGTTGTTTGACGCAAGAACAATGGCAAGAGCTCCGATTCGAATGTGTTTCTTTGAGTAGTGGTGCTTTTGCCATGGTGCCTGAATGTGATTCGCAAGAAGAATGTTATGAAAAAGTGAAAAAAGAGTTGTTTGATTTTTTTGATGATGCTACTCTGGAATTTGAATCGCGTAGAATACTGGAAGAATACAAGAACTATTTGGCTTTGAGTTGGCGATACTTTAATACTGCCCAAAAAGAACTAGAGGAAATTCGAAAGTTGTGTTGGAGTGAAAGCAAATTCCAAGAGTTACCCCTTCATGTGAATCGTTTAAATGATGCCCTAATTCAAGCGTTCAACGCAAGCGATGAAGCAAACAAAAGAGCATTTGTTTTTTTAGTGGTGCAAAAAAATTGGTTAACAACACAAAAACTAGATTTAGTGCGAGAAGAACCCTTGTTTGATGATTGGATATTGCTTCAAAACAATTTAAACCAATTACAAAGCAAAAATACCAATCCGTCCAATTCGTTTGCAGGAAAAATACTGCAAACCCAAGCTAAAATCAACCAGATTTTTAGTCAATATGGCTTGGAACAACAATTTGTTACTTCTCAACACTTAGCAGATATCGTGCCCGAGCATCGGCAAGACGTTTTGAAAAATCTACCTAAAGCAGAACCGCTCTTGCCTATTTTTGGGGGGCTGGTAATCGATTTGACGGGGCAATTTACCGAAGCCCAACGCATACAAGAAAGCATTGCTACTTTGAAAACATTTCCGGCATTTCCCTTTTTCTCAGGGTACCGAGATTTAGTGGGCACCAACGATTCTGTGGCCCAAGAAACAGCTATACTAACCCAAACACTTGTGGAACACCAAGACCAATTAAACAAAAAAATAGACGAGTTACAACAGACAATTGAAGAAAAACTTAAAACCAATCAACAAAAAATACACGAATTTTCATTAGAAGAAGATATGGTAGAACCCAGAACCTTAGAAATATTGGTGTTGGCATTACAGCCTCAAACTCGCATTTCACTACAACAATTCGAGGTTAGTGATTTTTCACACGCCCAATCTCGATTAGCCCAACAATTAGTGGAAATCCAAAACGATTTTTCGCGCATAATGGAACAAAAAGCCCTTGGAACGAAAGTGCTGGGTGAAACCTTACAAGACCTTAAACAAAGTCAAGCCAAGCTGGAAGAATGGCAATCCAATTTTTTCTTTTTGGAAAACGAATTCAAAAGTGGTTTAATAGAATTGTGTTCAGAGCGCATTCAACAAATACAAAACCAAGTTCTCGAAGAGCACGCCCATGAAACAGCCTTAGAATTACAGGCTCAAACCCGTTATTTTATAACAGAGTTTAAGGAAAAACAAGAAAATCAAGTCAAGCTATTCAATTGTTCAAAAGCCATTCAATCATTTGAAAATCTTTCGTTATTTTTACAAGACCAATCCCAATTTGAAGCAGAACGGGACGAACAAACCAAACAGTGCATGGTTTTTTTGGAAAACGTTTTTGATAGCATGCCGGAAACAATGATTGGACTGGAATGGTTGTGGAAAAACCTTCAAGCAAAAAGCCAAGAACCCACTAGTGATTTGCAAGAACTAGAACTAGACTGCCAAAGCCTGGAACAAAAAGTCACTAACCGCATTTTGAATACTGAAGCCATAATAGAAATACAGAACAATTTTCTGGCAATCCAACAATATTGGACCGGGTTGCAACAACTATCTGTTGTACAAGAAAGACCCGCTTCTTTTCAAGTTTTGGACAAACAAATACAAGAGCTTCAAAAATTTTTTGAAAATAACCAGCCACGATTAGAAAAAATAGTGCCCCTTTTGTCTGAAATTCAAGCCCAAACTCAAAACCAAAAAAAAGAAATACGAGAATTATTCGGCATACAACTCAGAGTATTTCTAGAGGAAAAGGCGAAAATCCAATCGTTTTCAGAAACCATTCTGGAAACCAACCAAACCAATTGGGTAACCAGCACTTTCGTTTTCTCCAATCCCACAAGTATTGAATGGAAACAGCCCTTATCTATTTTAACAACAGGAGAATGGAAAGAACCCCAATTGCTAGAAGCAAGCCAAAACATCACTAAAATAGAAGAAAAACCAAACGGACTAACTACTTGGTTTTCTTCTGTTCCAAGCGGAATTAGTACCGCCAAAATTCAATCGAAGCAATCCGTTTCAACGCAAGAAAAAAACGAATTCTTGTTTATAAACCAATTCAAAGCGCTACTACAAAAAAAGATTGAATTTGAAACAAAGTCCGAATTCCAAGAACTCAAAGTGCACACCACACTCGAAACCGAAAACGCTACCGGAGTTTGGGTTATTTTTCGCAATAAGGAAATTGCTTTTTCGCGAAATGGTAAAAGTCTTTCTTTTCGATTGGAAAAAGTATCCCAAAAAAATAGTGCCATGGTTTTTTTCACGATCCCAAACCCCCTAAAACTAATCGAAAATATTTCCATGATCGAAAACCAATTGGAATGGAAAATCGAAATTCACAATACACTCTCTGAAACCATTCCAACACCCCAAATTTTTTTGGCTTTGCCCACTCAAGCAGCATCTGCTCTAGAAGCGCGAGATGAAAAAGGAAAAAAGCTTTCCATTACTACATTAGAAAGCGAAATTCGCATTGAATTGAAGGAACTAACCCCCAGACAAACCACGATTATAACCGTTTTTGGTATAGTGGATGACCAGCAAACCCTATTAGAAGAAATAATAAAAGAAACAAAGCAAGCATTGGAAGAGCTCATTCGAACTGCGCAAGGAAGCCAACAACAGAGTGCCCGGCGCTTGTTAGCAGAATTACTGGGAGTCTCACAAAGTGAAAACGCAACACTAGGAACGGTTTTCAAGCTTGCAAATGAAACACGAGAATTACAAGAAAAAGCCAAGACCAATCGGTTTGATGAGCAACAATTTTTGGAAACAAAAACAAAAATTGGAGAAAAAATTAGCGAACTAGAAAAACTTGCAACACAACTATTTGAACAGGATTTTTTAAGCATTGGAGAAGAACTCGAGCAACGCATTCAAAAAGCAAAACAATTATTGGCCCAAGCCGATTTGAGTAGTGAAAACCAAGATTTTCAAGCGGCAAGCATTCTAGCCCTAAAAGCACTCGCAGCATTAGAAGAAGGAAAAACCACAAACCGCAAAGCATTTGAAGCAAAACAACAAGAACTTCAAAAAAACGGAAAAGAAATAATAGAACTCATTAGTGAGTTACTCTCAGATAATACAATAGCGCTACAAGAAAAACAAACAATCACAGAAGCATTGATTGTTTTAGAGCAAAGTGCGTGGCATTCTAATTCCCAAGAATTCTTGCAACAATTAGAAACAACCAAAACGATTTTGGAAGAAGCCAAACAAAAAGTGAATCAACTGGTACAAGAAAAAGCAGAAAACGCTAACCAAACCATTCAATCCTTCCAAATACTGGTTTCCGAAGAAGGATTGCAAGCACAACTCAAAATCATGCTATCCTGGTTTAGTGAAAACTCTGAAAAAGAAGTAATCCAAACAGGCATTTTTTTACCCTTTCAGAAAAAAGACTTGGAAAAACGTTTTCAACAATCTATAGGATTACTTTCCGAAAAGCAGGTGCGATTCCTAAATGAGTTCCAATTATTGTTCGAAAAAAACGAGTTTGCCCAGGCTATATCACTTTTTACCAAAACCAAAAAAGAACTGGAAGAAAACCTGGAAAAAGCCAAAACACTAAAAACAGAAACAGAAAATGAT
>JAHJAQ010000137.1 GCA_018813975.1 Microcaldota archaeon | reverse complement strand
GCAATACTCACTACCACGAAAATAGTGCTGATTGTTTTAAATCGATTCATTGAAATCAAATATAATAGTAAAAAAACTAGTTAATAGTGGTTTTGGTTCTCTTTAGCGCTTTTTTTCGAATTTTATCTGTCCATTTTGGGTCATTAAACCGGTTTCAAGGTTTTTTCCATTGGCTACTTGTAAAACAAATGGCGAAATCATGGCACTCAAATGAGTTGAAGATTCTTTTGGAATGGCTGTTGGAAGGTTGTCAATGCACGAGTGCAAGATTCCTTTTGTTCTATAGGTAGGGTTGTTCCAGTTGGTTGGAATACAGGATTCAATAGCACCGTTTTGATCGCACGAAATATCCACGATTAACGCGTTTTTTTTTCATTATTTCAAGCATTTTTTTGGTAACCAAGTGGGATTGTCCTGGAAACCATGCTACGGCATTAACCAAAATATCAAGATCTGGTAAATACTGTTCGATGTGTGGAGTATGCTCTTCAATTAGTATTTGTGGTTTTATGCCTGTCTTGCTTAGAACTTCTTGGCAGCCGCGTGAAACATTTCCCGCCCCCATAATTGCAATGTACACGGTTTCTTTTAGTTCTAGCTTGGATAAGAATTTGAATGCTTTTGCTTGGTCAATTTCTTTTATGGGGGGTAAGGATTGGAATGGGTTTTCTTGTTGGTGTCTTCCAAAGGTTCTAAGGCCCTCATACATCCCTACAATTCCAGCTTCAAATCCCAGGTTTACCATTCGATTACCGGTTTTATCACAAATTTCTTCAAAAGCATATCCTGTTACTTTTTTTTCCAACAATTTTTTTAAGAGGTCTGGGGATTGGCCTTTTTCCACGTGCAAGTACGCCATAAAAACCTGGTTTTCTTGTAAGGGGTCACTAGCAAGGGCTTTTACTTTTACTACAAGGGGAGATTGCCAGGCATTAGGGGTTATTTGGGCACCAATTGCTTCGTAGGCGTGGTTTGGAAATCCTGCTGCTCCTCCAACGTTTTGTTCTACAAATACTTCGTGGCCTCTTTCTACTAATTTTTCTACGTCTTTTGGCACTAAGGCCACGCGGTATTCGTTTTCTTTGGTTTCTTTTGGAATGCCGATCTGCAAAAAAATCACTATACTATTATTTTCAGGTTATTTAAAAAATGTTTTTGGGTGCTAAACCAGTTTTTTTTGATAGGGAAAAGATTTTATAGGGGAAATTCCTCTATTTCCTTCATGCGATTTGCCATTGTTTTTGCTTTACTGCTGTGTCTTGCGTGGAGTACGCTTGCCGATGTAGGGCCCAGCCCATCCTATTCTTTTGCTGTTGTTAATGCGCCGGCGTATCCGGATTATACCTTTTTTTATCTGGGTAACATTATGGGTGGTGAAATAGATGGAGAAACCCCAGTATACAAATTGGATACTATGATTACGGTTTATGCGATTCCAAAAGATTCAATGCCAGATTCTATTAATCCCAACGCGATTTCACAAGAAGTGCTTTCTCAAAGTATTGCGTCGCAAGTGATTGATTTGGGACCTGGAACCACGTTATTTGAAATTGCGGGTTTTGATGAAACCACTAAAACCATGATGCTTTCTATTGGGGCACATGAACCGCCTAATCCGCCTGGTTTTGCAGAACCTTTATTAGATCCCATAGTATTGGTTGGCATTGTTGTCATTTTGATTATTATTATTGGCGGTGCGTATTGGGCGAGTAAGCGCGGGAAAAAACAATGAGTGCTTTCTTTTTTTCTTTTTGCATTGCTTTTATTCTCACTAATCTGATTGAATTTTTTCCATTCCATTTTTTAATCCAAAAGCCGTTAAAACAAAAAATAGTGGCATTGTTTGTAATCAATTTGATTACACTTTCTGGGTTGTGGCTGGTATTGCCTTTTTTCTATCAGTACTATTTGTTTTTTTGGGTAGTGCTTGAAGTATTGGTAATAATTGTTGAAACTTTTTTGATCAAAGCGTTTTTACAACAACCCATTCAAATAGCACTAAGAACCGCTGTTTTAATGAATGTACTTTCCGCGGTAATTGGTTTGTTGTTTTTTTAAGAAAACTCGATTTTGCCAATCTTGTGGCAGGATTGAAGGGTTTTTTCAATGCTTTTGAACTTTTTTGGTATTTTATAAGAAGGAATTTCTTTGTTCAAAGCAAGGCCTTTTTCTTTTTTGAACTGCCAGATGCCGCTGTTTAACCCCACTAATTCTTCAGTTGAAAAATCGCCTTTAAAACCGGTTTTTTCGCTTTTGGGAAAAGCCCGATCATGTGCATTTCCACCAAAAATTTCTTGGTATAATTTGTGTGTAATAAATGGAACAACTGGTGCAAGGAGCAATAACATTTTTTCCAGGCACTGGTAAAGCGTCCAAATAGCACTCTCTTGCTCTTCTTTGGAAAACGCCTTTTCCTTGTTGTACGCGCGTGATTTTATCATTTCCAAATAGTGTGAGGAAAAAGTTTCCCACAAAAAATGTTTTACGTCAACAGTTGGATTGTGAAAATCGTATTTTCCAAATCCGTTATCTGCTTTTTCTACTAAACCATTAATCTCACTCAAAATCCATTCATCAATTTCATCCAACTTTTTGGGCTTGTTTTTGGGTTTGGGAAATAAAGAAATAAACCTGCATGTATTCCATAGTTTAGTCAAAGTTTTTTTGCCGCCTTCAATTCGTTCAAAACTACACCTAAAATCCGTTCGATCCAGGTTTCCTTCTAAGGCAACCCACATACGAAATGGTTCTGCTCCAAACTTGTCCAATACTTCTTTTGGATCCACACCGGTTCCTTTGCTTTTAGAGAATTTTTTGCCGTGTTCATCTACAATATGGTGGTGAATCCAAACGTTTTCAAATGCTTTTTGATTGGTGAGCAAATAACACTTAAAAAGAGTGTAATACAGCCACGTGCGCACGATTTCTTTTCCTTGGGGGCGAAGCGAACACGGATAGTTTTTCTTGAAAAAAGAATGGTCGCGCGACCACTGCAGAATATACAAGGGGGAAATGCTAGAATCAAACCATGTGTCAAGAACTCGTTTTTCTCCCTTAAAATCTGTTCCATTGCATTTAGGGCATTTTGAAATAGGGGGCTTTTCTCTCCAAGGCTGATGGTATTTTCCTTTTAGGGGTAGAATCACTTCCTTGCATTTTGTACAGTACCATAAGGGCACTTCAGTCGCATAGTACCTTCTTCTTGAAATGGGCCAGTCAATGCTAATGCTTTCAATCCAATCCAATAATAGGCTTCTGCTTTGATCTGCAAAAAATTTGGTATCAAGAGCAATTTTTTTCATTTTTTCTTTGAAATCAAGTTGTTTTAGATAGTATTCTTTCATTTCAATGAATTCGATTTCGTCTTTGCTGCGCTCGCACACCGGGGTTCGGTGTGTGGTTTGTTTTTGATTAACTAATAATCCTTTTTCTTGTAGGGTTTCAATCATTTTTTCGCGTGCTTTTCGAACGGATAGTCCTTTCAAAAATCCGGCGTGTTCATTCATTTTTCCTGTTGTATCAATTGCAATGATTGGTTTTAGGTTCATTTCGCGGAAAAACCGGATATCGCTTAAATCTCCTGCAGAGCACATCATGGCTAAGCCGGTTCCCTTGTCAATTTCTGCCATGGGATGGCTTTGAATGGGCACTTCTTTTTCAAAAATTGGAGTGACAGCGGTTTTTCCTTCGAGGTGTTGGTAACGATCATCTTTTGGATTGAATATTACCATGCCACAAGTTGTCACCAGTTCGGGACGAGTAGTGCCAATAATCATTTCTTCTTTGGTTCCTTTTACTTTAAAGGTAATGTCATTGAAGAAAGTGTTTTTGTCTTCGTAAATAATTTCAGCATCTGCAATTGTGGTTTGGCAGCCCGGACAATAATTGTTGATTCGAACATCCTCGTAAATCAATCCCTTTTTGTATAATTCAATGAAAGTGTCTTGGGTTAAGCTCCTATAATGGGCGGAATCGGTTTGGTATATTTCTCCTGGTTTTGTGCCGATTTTCCAAGAATTGAATGTAATGCCGTGCTTGTAAAAAGAGTCCATGGATTCTGCACTGCTTTCTTCCAGTACTTTATGGCACATTTCCAAAAATTGTTCGCGCGGTACTTCATTGAAGCGCTTGTTGAATTTTTTTTCGGCTGCCATTTCAATGGGCAAGCCATTTCGATCCAATCCAAGGGGAAATAGTACATTGAATCCTTTCATGCGCTTATAGCGTGCAATAAAATCCATGATACAATACGTGCTGGTATGGCCTACATGAACAGGAGTATTCACGTATGGGGGTGGGGTGTCAATTGAAAAAACCGGTTTTTTGCTTTTTTCTTGGAATGTGTTTTCTGGCGTGTTTTTTTTCCATTCACTAAGAATTTCTTGTTCGAATTCTTTTTCCCATCGTTTGGATTCAATTGGCATGTTATTTTCCTTCTAGTTCATTATTGAATTATGCAAGAATATTTTGGATATGCTATGTTTCCGCAGGGCTCGCTTCCAGAAGGCTCGTTTGTTAACTGGTTAGAATCACAGCCATCTACTCCACAACCGCTTGATCCTGGTCCGTGGTATGCATAACAAGAACCAATTAGGTTTCCTTCTAAATCAAAAAATTTTGTAGTCGTGGTGCTTCCATAGCCATCAGCAGAAGTTTTTGTTTCTACTTCACATGTTCCAAGAAGATTTCCTTGGTCATCAAAGTATTCTCCTCTAGGGGGTATTTGCGTACAACCAAAGCATAGTATTAGCGTTATAACAAGCAATACAATTATTTTCATTTTTTCACCTCTAAATCAATCGAGTGTGTTTGGTTATTTTTTTGTCTAAAACACTTTTTAATAAGTCAGATTTGGTTATAATCCCTTTTATTTTGCCTTTTTGGGTAATCAATACGGCTGGAGAATGCTCTAAAAGGTTTGCCACTGCCTTAAAGGGGGTATCGCCTGGAATTTCGGGTAAAGCGTCTTCCATAATACTTTGAACGGTTGTTTCGCTGATTTTTTGGGCACTCCAACCGGCTTCTACTTTTTGCAAGGCCCCTTTCTCGGATATCATTCCCACAACATGCTCTTTTTGGAGTACTGGAACCTGTGAAAAACCATGTTTTTCCATGGTTCGAATGGCTTTTTGAAGGCTATCGGTTTCTTTTACTGCAATTACCTTGGATTGCATGATGTTTTGAGCGCTAATTCGATGGGTTTCACTGGTTTTCTCCAGACAATCAAAAAGCTTTTTCGCGTTTTCATAGCCTGGAATTGTTTGTTTGCTTTCAATTTTGGCAATCAATGACTGAGAAACACTCGATAGTTCTGCCAATTGTAGCTGGGTTAAATTCAGCTGTTTCCTGCGGTCTTTGATTTCTTGGAGGTTGGGCAACATTATATTGAATAGTTCAAGAAAAGCTTAAAAAGCTGTTATTCCGATCGGAATTTTTCTTGCACCAAAAAATTATTAAAAAGCCTTTCGGAAAGAGATTTTATATATAGTACAAAACAATGAGAAAACTTTTTTTGGAGGAACTTTAAAATGTTGCATAAAGAGCGTTGTTTGTTTACCAGTGAGTCCATTACGGAAGGACATCCTGACAAAATTTGTGATCGAGTATCGGACGCAATATTGGATGCGTGTTTGGAACAAGATCCTAACTCTCACACTGGAATTGAAACAGTTGTTACTACTGGATTGTGTTTGGTGACCGGTGAAATTAGCAGTACTGCAAAAGTGGATTTTGATATGATTGTACGGAATGCGATTCGCGATATTGGGTATGATGATCCCAAAAAAGGATTTGATTATCGAAATGTCGCGGTATTATTGGCGATTAAAAAGCAAAGTCCTGACATTGCTCAGGGCGTGAATGTTGGAGAAGGGGAATCCAAAGAACAAGGGGCCGGTGACCAGGGATTAATGTTTGGTTTTGCGTGCAATGAAACCAAAGCATTCCTTCCGCTGTCCATTGTTTTGGCACACCAATTAACTCAACGTTTAACTGAAGTTAGGAAAAACAATGAAATCGCTTTTTTGTTTCCGGATGGTAAAAGCCAAGTAACCGTTGAATACGCGAGTGGAAAGCCAAAGCGATTGGATACGGTGGTAATTGCAGCGCATCACTCGGAAGAAATTCCTCTTGAAGAACTGCGCAAGCAGGTTCGCGAGAAAGTAATTCAACCTATTTGCGGAGAATGGATGGACGACAAAACCAGGATTTTCATTAATTCTACGGGTCGCTTTATTGTGGGCGGACCAGTTGCGGATGCCGGTCTTACGGGTAGGAAAATCATTGCCGATACCTATGGTGGTCATAGTTCGCATGGTGGTGGCGCTTTTTCCGGAAAAGACCCTACTAAAGTGGATCGCAGTGCTTCTTACATGGCACGTTATGTTGCCAAAAACATTGTGGCTGCTGATTTGGCAGATCGTTGTGAAGTGCAGTTAGCGTATGCGATTGGTATGGCAGAACCGGTTTCGGTTTTAGTGCATGCCTTTGGAACCGCTAAAGTACCTGAAGAAAAGATTGAAGAAGCAGTTCGAAAACTATTCCTCTTAAAACCGGCCGAAATTATCAAAGAACTGGAATTGTCTCGTCCATTCTACCAAAAAACCGCTGCATATGGTCATTTTGGCAGAGATGATGCTGATTTTACCTGGGAAAAAACCGACAAGGTAGAAGCTTTGAAAGAAGCTTGCTTGGAAAAAGAAACCACTGTTCAATAAGAGCCGTGCGTTTTTATTTCTTTTTATTACTGGTTTTTTAAATGCTAGCAGATTTTATTGAACAAAACGAATTACACGCTAAAATACTGGATTGTAAGCACACGGTTCATACTGCCAAAGAAGCTGCTACTCTCATGAAAGTTCCTTTAGACCAAGTCCTAAAATCTATTCTCTTTTTAGATGAAAATCAAGAACCCTATCTTATTT
>JAHJAQ010000136.1 GCA_018813975.1 Microcaldota archaeon | reverse complement strand
TACTTTTAAAGGAAAGTTTTAAAACGTTTTTTTCATTGGTTTTGGGTTCTGTTTTAATGCCTATAATGGAAATCTTGTTTTCGCCAAAAACACTTTTTTCAAGCTTTTTCTTGGTTTTGGAGAGGTCATTACCGATCACAAAAAAATAGGGTTTAAAGGAAGGATCTATGAATAATTCGAGGCCTTGAGGGGTTCGAACAAATAATTGGATTTCAGACTCGTTTTGCTCGTTGGTGCGATAATCCACATCTAATAGTATTCCGCTTGTTTCGGGCATTCCAGTCGTTTTCTAATAGGTTTAATTCAATATTTAAGCATACTATCCTTTGAGGGTTTTTTGCGTAATCTTTTAAACCTCGAATGGCCTTTTGTTGTAGGAGTAGAATTGTTTTGGCACGACATGAAAGACCCTCTAGAGAAGGAAGGCCTTCCAGGCAACAAGGCGGAAATGCGTTTGCAAGACTACAATCGGATATTCGAGCCTTAAATTCTTCCGTATTATTGTTAAGCCAAAAAATGCAGTACTTGGTTCGAAACGAAAAGATTCTGGGAAGGAATCTGATTGTGTTATCCAAGCGATTAAAAGAAATGGAACTCACTGGTGTGCAAGGAAGCGGTACTGGTACTTTGCCGGCGGGAATGGGAACCCAAATTGAAGAAACATCCCAAAAAATAGAATCATATGGCCACAAATTATTGGAGTTGCAGAATGATATTGAGGATTTGAAAGAACGATTTGCTTCTAAAGAAGAGTTGGCGGAACTAAAATACGTGATTGACGCGATTAATCCATTAGAATTTGTAACTCAAAAACAATTGGCTGAAGTAAAAGGAAAATTCAAAAAACGAAAATAAACCTTTTTTTTTATCCTGTAGTCGAAATGGTTTCGATTTGGGGCATTCTATCATTATTGTTTTTTTGTTCCGTGCACTCGCTTAAAGGCGGTCTTAAAATCACGCGATAGGGCTTGCGGTGTTCAATGCGCACGCCAATATCATCTTGGTTTACAATACTGATTTGACTTTGACTTTCTCCTGTTAGCTGGGGAGTTATTTCGGCTGGTTTTTCCGTGCTAATCACGCTTCCCACTCCCACTGAACTGGCTTCGCGCAAATCATCTAATATTATTTTTTGAATTCTCCATTTGGGATGGCGCGGAAACAAGAAACTGGTTTCGGGCAAAAAAATCATGGCTTTTACGGGGCGATTTTCTTTGATGCTCTTATAATATTGAATGAATTCTCGTAACAAGGAATGGAATAAAATGGTTTTAATGCGTTCATCCAATCCGTTTAAGGAAAGCAATCCCACTCTTCCAAAACCACTTCCCCAGCTTTTGGAAAGTTCTTTCATGTCATTAGGACCGTTAAAAAAACCCGGGTATGTTTTTTCAATGAGCATTACAATGCGAACCGCTTTTTTGAGTTGATAGGCCGTTGTTTCTCCACTGGGGATTTGAACTTGAATCGCTTCAATTAATTGGCTAAGGTTGGTGGCTTGGTTGGTGGATAAAATGCTTTGAACGGTTTGAATGGCGGGTGTTTTGCCCGCGCGAAACAATTCTAGAATCGCGTCAATATCTATAGTGGAAAGGCTAATGCGCACATTCGAGGGAACTGAAAAGCTTGCTAGGGGGAATCCAATCGGTTCTAAATTAATATTGGCTTTTTTGAGTTGAGTAGCATCCGTAGTGGGGCGGTGCGTGCCTTCAAAAAAGTCTTGGTCGTCAAACACAATGCTTGGAATACTGGATAACAACGCGCTTTCAATCATGATGTGCATGGCATGCAGTCTATCGTTTGTTTCTCCTTCTACAATAAGTGTTCTGCGAAACAAGCCAAATGGTTCTTTTATCAATTGTTTTTGTTTGTCCAGTCCCAATAAGAATTCGCCATGGGGAACAACTGTTTGAGAAACAAATTCTTGTGGCGTTTCCATTTTTTGTTTTTCGTGCACGAGTTTGTGCGATAACATTTTGTGAATAATGGGAGATCCAAAAAAAACGCTTTTTTCGTTTTCACTGCTGTCTTCTATGGTGGTTAGTCCCAAGTCTAGGGTTTTGGCTAAAGCCAATAGTTTTTTTTCAGTTCCATGAATTCTAAAATAGGCCCCGTCCATTTCTTGGTCAATTTTGTCTTGGTCTAAAGGAGCATAACTGGGAGTGGATTTGATGAGTACAAACCAGTGAATTTCTCCGGATTCTTTTTTAGCGATTTCCAAACAATCAAAACCAGTTTTTTCAAAAAGGGTGCTGGGATTTTTATTGGCCACAAAAACGCGCAGCCATTCTAGGGCAACCCCTATGGTCTCGTTTCCCTTAATCTCCCATACCAGGCTTAGTACGGTTGATTGGCCATCAAACAATAATTGGGTTTCGTGTTGTCCGCTTTGGCCTTCAAAAAAAGGGTTCCAGGGACCATTTTTGAACACAATATCCATGAGAATCCCAAATAATAGGAAAGGCGAGTTTAAAAAAAAATGGTTTTGGCGAAAACGGTTTTTTTCGGGACTACCAAAGCGCATTTAAATAAGTTTTTCCTTTACTAGGTACTTTGAAAAGGGATTTTGTTGGCATGGTTGATAAAAAAATCGTATTGGATACCATTCAAAAAATGCTGGATTCTGGTTTAGAGGACGCTGTTATTGTATCCACTTTAAAGGATGTGGGCCTTTCGGAAGAAGATATCGGGGCTTTTTTGAAAGAAGCCAAGGGAAAAGGGGCTTCTCCGCTAACCGCTTCTTCTCCCGAAACCGAAGAAAAATCCGCTGGTGCTCTGAAAAAAAAACCAGTAAAAGGAACTCCCTCTGATGCTCAGCACGAAGAAAATGTTTTAATGCATACCACTACCCAGGCAGCCGTTATCCAGTCTACTCAGCAAATGGATGATGTCCTTCAAAAGATTGGGGTCTTGGAAAAATCCCTTGGAGTAATTTCCCAACTGCCCTTGCAAGAATTGAATGAAAAAATCGTGCGCTTTGATAAAAAGATTTCTGATTTGGCAAAAGATGTCATGGAAACCAAAGCCCAAACCCGGGCCCTAAAAGAAGTACTGGAAAAAGTACTGGATACTAATCGTTCTATTTTAAGTGAATTGGAAAGCAAAAAAAACTAGTTGCCATTTTTCTCATTTAAACAGTCTTCCCAATCCTTCTATCAGGTCTTTTGCGCCTTTGGAAATTCTTTCGCCTAGTTTTGGAGTCGCCATTTTAGTTTCCGGACTTTCTGATAATGTTTCTCCGGTTTTTGCCCCAAGCGTTCCCATAATGCCTGCGACTTCTTTGCCGCCTGCCGGAAACTGTCCTTTTGCTTTTGGAACATCGGTTTTAAGTTCTCCCCATTCTTCGCGCGCCTTGTTCACTACTTTTTTTCCCGTTCTAAAACTAGCGCCAAATACAAAAACCAATAGCATGGCAAGCGCAAAAAAGATGCCAATAATTACAAATCCAAGGGTAATGGATAGAATTGCCCCAACCAATAATAATACCGTGAAAAAGTATTGGTTGCTGGTTACTTCCTTAGCAGCATATCGCCAAACCATTCCAATCAAAAAAGCCCCGATCATCCAAAAGACTGTTTCTGGGTCGGGGTAAATTGCAATGGTAATAAAAAAAACCAGAATACTAAACCAATAATTGCGCGTACTGGTTCCCAATAAAATAAGGGCAAATGCCACGACCAATCCAAAAATGTCTATCATGCGATCGCCTAGTATTGGCCCAAACCCATGCCACCCAATCCGCCTAATCCCATGTCCGCAGGATAGGCTGCTTCTTGGGGTTTTCCAATGTTTCCCAATGCCAAGGCCAAAATTACCAATCCAAACAAAATATAGGGCGCATACTCTTGAATGTTTCCTTGGAAAAAGAAAACCACTGCAAGAGAAATAATTAACAAGACAAAAGTGGTAAGCGAGCGCATGGTTAGCATCATAATGACCGCAATGCCAATTACCAACCAATAGGCACCATAAGATGCTGCCAGCATCATGAGAACCACTGCAACCAAAAAGTTTGTGGTATCCATTTTGTTCACCTTTAATTGGATCCCCCAATTTTAGAAAAAAATTCTTTTCCAAAGGTAGCGAATAAAAACAATCCAACCGCTAGCCAAACCAATTCACGATATTGAAAGACCGTTAAGTATACCACAATAATCGCAAATAATACGGCTAGTTTGGCATTGCCCAAACTTCCTTTGGCCCATCCAAATAGCCATACAAAAAAGAATAGGATTAGAGCAATCTCTAGGTTTCCCATTAAGCCGTCCCAAAATGCCGTCATTTTTGATTCCTTCTATTCATTTTTTGATTGGATCTTTTTTTTAATCTTCATTTTATCAGCCTTTTCAAAAAAGGCTGGCGAAAACCCGCGCTTGAGGCAGGATGTTTATTGGGGTCCTTTCCAGAACAAATATCGGGCGCCCCAACTGATGAGCGAAGCGCCAGAATAGGCAATTACCATTGAAATAATGAATAATCCACTGGATAAAAAGAAATACTTAAACACCAAAAAGTACACGAGAATAGCCGTAATAATCAGGGTGGGCATGCCATCTCCAATGCTTCCCCGTACATTCATATAAATTGAAAACGCGAGGATTAAGGCCATGACAATACGTGCTTCTGGAACCAAAAACAAAATAATCATGGAAATAAAAATAAGGCCAAGTAAGACTATGAGATAGTATAACAAAAGATTTCCGCGTTGGTTCAATGCAAACAAATTGCTTTTTTCCTTTAAAAAATTCATGATAATCATCCTGGTGGCGGTGCTCTTGGGCCGCGTCCTCCATGGTGTGGTCCGGGAGACTGTTGTCGTGCATCCATGCTGGTGGGTCCTATTCCCATGTCGGCACCACTTCCTCCCGGCTGTTGTTTTTGTCGCAAGGGCTGTGACATAAAGAAAAAATCCACTAAAAAACCGGCAAAGCCCATGGCTAATAGCATGTACAAAATATAAACCGGCCCAAAAAAAGCCCAGCCATCCAATAAAACAAAGTACACCAACGCAATCATAATAATCCATGCCATGGGTCCTTTTCCCAAATGATTGTACACAAAAGATATGATCATTAATAATACAAAAATCTTGAGAATAAGATTAAAATCACTGAAAAACTCAAAAACTTCCATTCCGGTGAGCATGCAAAAAAAACAATGGTTTTTTCTGCTTAAAAAGGTTCGGGAACCCAAAATTGCCACACCAAAAATAGGTTATGTAGACAAGTTCTTGTTTTTTTGGATTTTTTGGAGTGCTTCTTTTGTGGTGTAATGCGTTGGTATTTCGAGCACTTGAAAATCCTTATCGCCACTTAGAAAATAGTCGTGTTGAACGCTCATAACTGCTGCAAGAATGGGGGCGTCTTTTGGGTCTCGAATCAATTTGTTGGCTTTAGGTAGTTTGGCTTTGTATTCTCTTATTGGAATAATCCTTGCCTTATCGGTAATCTGCTTTAACATGTTGAGTGCTTGCGGTTGATTGCCAAAGCATTGGCTTTTTCGTTGGATAATATTTTGGGTTTCTATTAAAACGTGTTCTGGTAAAAAGAGGCGAATTTTTCCAAGGGCCGCCATTTCAAGGATTTTTCGTTCGTTTCCTTTAAAAAATAATCCTGAAAGGAAAATATTGGTGTCTATTAGAACGCGGAGCATTTATGGCATTTAGTCACTTAAATGCTTTTAAAGTCCTGAATTTTTCGACAGTTATCTCTTTGGCCAGTCTTCGTGGCGTGAGTTTTTGTTTTTTGGCAATGGCTTCAAACGGAGCAAAGAGTGCGTTCAAATCACTCATTTTTTTGATAAGGATGCCGGCTTCTGTATCGATCACGACTACGTTGGCCCCTTTTTTCAGCCCTTTTTTTTTTCGAATTTCTTCTGGAATCGTTAACTGTCCTTTGGATGTCACTTTAGAAGAACCGATATACAAAAAAACCACTAGTAATACTAGTATTACTTTCCTTACTTAAACCTTTCGGAATTTTGGGATTGCAAATAGGCTTCGATTGCTTCGCGGATATTTTCTTTTAATTCTTCCAAAGAATCTGCTTGCGTGTGGCAGCCGGGAAGGGTGGGTACGGAAGCTACAAAAATGCCATCTTCATCTTGTTCTACAACCACTTCAAATTCTTTTTTCATAGTTACCATTTATTATGTGATCTAATAGAACTCTTCTCTCGGTTTTTCTGTTTGTCTGAGAATATATTTTATTACAAACAGAGAAACTTCTTTGTGGTGTGGAACCCACGTTGTCCACGCCTTTCCATTGGAGAGCTCTTTTTCTTGAAAGTGATGTGCTTTCGAGATCGCACTTGTTTAAAGCCGTTGGATTCCAGTATGCTAATTACTTTATCTTGCTTTAATGGTCGAAGCTTTGGCACTGGTAATCCCTACTTTAACTGGCATATTTATAACAGAAACAGAGGTAGACATCATCATCTTAAGTGTGGGCTTTGGAGTGTCAGGGTCTTGAAAGTAATCTGCTATTAAGTCTTGCATGTTTTCTCTGACTTCTTTTTCAGTTTTGCCTTGGGTAGCTATTTCTAGTAAGGGATCGGCGGCCACAAACCATTTTCCTTCTCTACTGACAACAACCGGTAATGAAATTGGTACTGTATTTTTATGTTCCATAATATTCTCCAATTCATATTGGCATGGACTTAAACTTAAATGTTTTGCATACATTTAAAGTCTTGTTTTTTTCGACGATTGCAGAGGGGAAAAATCGCAAAACCAAAAATGGGTTATGTAGGCAATATCGGTTTGGTTTATACAACTGAACCCTTTAAATTTGCAGAATCGCTATCCTATTATGGGTCTACGGTTTTTAAGGCGAAAAGCTTCCGAAAAGCGTTGGAAAACTGCTAGTCAAGTAAAAGGAATCACGTTTAGTAAGGATAAGTATAGTGGGCTTGTTCGAATTGGAGGAACTTCGAAGGGGGACGTTTACGTTGGACGGTTAAGGTTTTCTGATGGCTCTGTACATAGAGTTGCAATAAAAAAGTTTAAGGAGCCGATTTTGGATGTTGCGCGAGCACAAGTGTATCAAAAAGTTATAAATGATCTTGTGAAAGCTGGTGTTAGACTTCCAAAAATGGCAATGACAAAACTTCCAAGCGGTGAATGGGTTCAAGTATCACAACTTTTTGGTTCAACTAGAAAGGGCTCAAAAATTGTCGATAAAAGTTTTTATATTGAAACAAGGGAAGCAAGAAAAGAAGCAGTGGTAGAACTAACCAAGATAGCAAATGCGGGTTATTATCCAACAAGAGATTCTTTTGAAAGATTCAAAGATATATCGAAAGGAATTATTCCATTTGATTTAGACAATCAAGTAAGCCTAGGAAAGTCTTCGCCTGCCAAATTAGCCGAGCATCTAGCGTGGCAAATAGGCAATAACCTAAGCACAACCCCACAAGAAGTCAGAGAACTAATGGCTATTGCAATTAAAAGCGCAGATTTTAAGTTAAAAAGACAACTAAAAAAACGACTTAAAAATTATAAAAAGTGAATCAAATTTTTCCCAAGTACTATCATCCGGTTATGCAGGTTTCCAATGCTTGGTCGCGTTCGTTTTGAATGCTTTCCAAGACTGGTTTGGGATTCCAAAAGAATTCCGTGCGTTGGCTGTTATCCAATCCGCTTACACAAACCAATTCGTCTTTTACCAGTGCAAGCACATCCTCCACTGCTCCAATCGGATTGCTTGCAGTATTATAGGTAATGCCGCTCACACCGCTTAGTTCTATTTGATCGCCGTTTGCTCCCTTGCTAATGAGTTTGGCGGAGTTGCTTGCTGCAATCAAATTCAAAGTAGAACTGCTCGTAGCAGGAGAATACAAGATAGTTTCTAAGTACAAGTTTCCAGAGGTTATTTTGTCGCACCATTCAAATCCAAATGCGGTATCGGCTTGCGATCCCACAATCGCACAAATCGCGTCTGTTCCACTCTTGTCAGGCATTTCTGTGTAAATATCCATGTCATTGCCATAATAGTCCTTGCAGGTTGCCCCCAATCCGTTCCAGGTTGCTAAATAATCAAAGTCTTTTTGCGGTTGTCCCCTTGATTCTGTACGATAAAACGCGTAAGCGTCTCGTGCACTGGTTGCATTTACTTGTAAAACAATTGGAGTTGCCAAGGAAGGGGTTAATTTTAATTCATTGGTGGAACGGTCAATGCTCATGACTTGTCCGCGTGCATCATGATTAGTGCTTTTAAAATCATCCACAAACAGCCCTTTTAATACACCTGCTGGATTGCTTCCCAAAATATTGTTTAATTGGATTAATTGATCTACTTGTTTGTTAATGCGCACGGGTTTGTCCGCTGTTAACAATTCATAATTCAATCCATAGCCGTTCCTTCCATTATCCACTCCAATCAATCCGTCAAATGGCAGGTAATAGAATGGACTGGTTGGAGAAGCATCCGCGGTTTTATCCAGGCTTACTTCAATGGTTGCTACTGGTTGACCGCCTTCAAACCATACAAAGCCCATGTCCTCGAATTTTATATTTACTTGTACTTGGTAAACGCCCGGTCCAATAATAGGGCCGCTGGGTGCTCCAAAGTATTCAAACGAAAAGTGATTGGGATCGGTAAAGTATTCTCCCAAGCCATCTTCTTGGGAATAATAAGCTGGTGTTTGGAAAAATGCTTTGCTAGAAGCAAATTCGTCAAAGTCGTTCCTAAAGTCTTGTGTAAAACCGTCTTTTATCAAGTGGGCTGTAAAATTCACGAGCTTTAAAGTGCTTTCTTTGTTCAAGCCTTGCGGATAGGTTATACTTTCACCGCTTTGTTCGGTTGCTTCAATAAATGCTTGTAGCCTACTGGTTTCAATGGGATCGCATTGTACAATGGTTTGATCCAATCCAATCAACATGGTTTTGAAAATAACATCATTGCTGGTGTTATCATTCCTGCATTCCTGGCAATCTGTAATGGTTCCCAAGGTACTGGTTACCAAGTACGCGCCATTTTCCAGTTCTGGAGCCAAACAACTTACGGTTTGACTGGTCAATACGGTTGCAGGGGTATCACACGAGTGTACAGTTTCAGTGGGAATGCCATTATCATCGGTTTCTTGTATCGTAGTGGTAACAATGGTATTGAATTCTAGCTGGTTGTTGCTGCTAATCGTGGTCAAAAAGTTAATGTCGTTTCCTTCTTTTCGATATTCTAGTTTGGTTAGACCAATGTCTTGTGCAGTGGTTGAAAGGGTTTGTTCGATTACGGTTTCTCCGGAAACAAGAGCGGGACATTCAAAGGTATCGGCATTGACTGTAATAAATTCGCGTAGTTTTTGTAGTTTTTGCAATAGTGCAATACTAAATTGTGTGGCATCACAATAGGAGTACTCTGGATTGTCATTATCGCACAAGTTTATGGGAATTTCATTCCAATTCCACGATAGCTTAATGCGCGGAACCGCTTCTGGTCCGGTGCTTCCCACTAAGGCACCAATTTTACAGTTCGCGAGTTCGTTTGAAATAAATCCTCTATCGGTATCGGGTTTAAACGAGTTTAATTGTAAGTGAAATTTGGCATTGATTTTATAAGATCCTTCTTCTCGAAGACTATTGGGCATTTCTTCTTCATATGCTTGGTCGCGATCGTAAATGTGTCGTGTTCCATTTACATTCAATACCGCGAATAAGGGGTTTAGGGGATCTTCTTGTATAACGGCATCTGTGTTTTCAATTTTAATGTACGCGGTTTCCGTGCTCAATGCTTGATTGTCTCTTCTAGGGGCAAAGGTGGGGCGTCGGTATTCGCTAACATTAATCCCGTCAAATACATCGCTTTCAAATACCGCGGGTATTTTGAGCAAAGAAAATGCTTGTCGATCAAATGGTAAAATAGAATCTAAGAAACCACCAATTCCGCCTAGTGCATCGCCTATTCCCCCGCCTAAATCAAATCCAAACATATCGCCACCGCCGCCAAGGAATCCTAGAATGCCTCCCCCTAATTCAAGATCAGGTTGGATAGTCATATACCGCACATCTTCTTGGGAGGCATAGGCTTGGATGGCTCCCATAGAATACATCATAAGGGCCATGCTGAATGGATCGTTTCCTCCTCCCATCATGCCAATCATTGTTGGAAGCAGTTGCAAGTCCGCTAGTTCCTGGGCATCGTCTCTTCTTTCTTCATCAATTTCTGGGTTTCCGGTTTGCTCGTATCCTTCACTTTCTGGTACATAGGGCAATCCAAAAATCTGGAATCCGGTTGTGCTGGGCAATAGCGTCTGATTCGAAGCGGTTTCTGCTGGTTGCGTGTCAGTTGGCGGGTTAGCAGGCGGTGTAGCGGGCGGTGGGGTAATTGGAACGTATTTATCTCCTTCTTTTATTACTTCAATGATAGTAGTGCCTTCACGTGCAAAATACGAGCTTCCAAGTTTGTAGATCGGCAATTGCTTTAGAGAACCATCCTCTTTTTTAATAATTTGAAGGCCCTTGCAATCCGCGCCTTTTGGCATGGGATCGCAATCGGTTTCTTCTTTTTTGTCTTCTTTTTTGTCATCCTCGGTTTTGTCTTTTTCTTGGTCTGGGTTTTTGATTTTGTTTAAGAGGTCTCCTTTCATTAGTTGTGACATTAATCCCATGGCTAGTCCAAGTGCCGCGGTTTTTTGACCATGCTTTAATGCATCGTGCAAGTCATGCTGGTCTATGAGAACGGGAACCGGTTTGTCAAAACAATAATTGTACACGCGGGCAGTATCAATGCCGCTGTTTTCGCTTTCTTTGAAAATATTGAATTCGAATTTGTTCATTTGAATGCAATCAAATGGATTGGAGTGAATTACCACTGGAATGGTTCGAATTTGTCTGGGGTTTTTGGCGCCACCGCCTTGAATGGAAAGTTTAATGCCGTATTGTCCTGGAAAGTTTTCTTCGCCAAATGCAATAATGGGTTCACTGGTTTCATCTCCGGATAATTGGATGCGTTTTGTGCTTAATCGCAATTCTGATTCCAGTGTAATGGTTACCGGTCCGCCACAAGCATTGGTTTGAATCGTAAAAGAATCGGTTGGAGGCTGGCTTGCGCCTGTTGGAAGGAATCCGGTATTTTGCATTCCTAATAATTGGTTTCCGGTAACTGGGTTTTGGCTTGAAGGAAGGGCTGCTGGATTATACGCACTGTCATATCCGGGAGTATATCCGCTTCCATATTCATAACTGTTAAAACCGCTTCCACCATAGGCAGGTGAAAAGCCCGGCTGACTGCCATAATTGAAATTCGTGGGATTGTATCCTGAATAAAGATTATTGTTAAAGAATGGGCTTGCTCCCATGCCCCCACTGAATCCCATGCTGCCACTAAAGTCAGTATCTTCAAAATCGCCGTCAAACAATTCTTGGTTGTAAATCTGTCCAAAGCCGGTTGTTTGGGGAGCAAAAACCATTTCTGCTGTCATTTCCAAATAGTTTTTGCTAATCGCAATACAATCTAATAAATTTACAATTTCAATGATTGCTTCTAGTTCGGCTTGTAATATTTGGGGGGCACTGTCTGATGGGTTCGTGGCTTGGAATAAAATCCGTGCATGACTTTCTCCAATAACCCCGCCGTATGGCGTGAATTGTAACGTAACGGTTTCGCTTTCTTCTGGTCCTAGTTTTGGCAAAACCGTTTTGTAATAACCCGTTCGTAGCATGGAATGGCTTTTGCTCGAGGTTAATTCAAAGTTTCCGGTTGGATTGCTTTCCCATTGTAGCTTGGCTTCTACTTCTTGAATCGCAACCGGCTGACCGTTTACACTACAATTGTTTTGGATTTCAAATCGAACAGAAACTGGTTTTCCTTCAGTGCTGGTTATCCACTGGGTTTTACTAATGCTTAAACAACTCGGATCATCTACTTCTCCTCCCAATCCAATGTATGCGGTTAGTCCCACATCATACAACCACACTTGTCCAAAATTCGTTAGTTCTACT
>JAHJAQ010000135.1 GCA_018813975.1 Microcaldota archaeon | reverse complement strand
TCGGTGGCTCTACTACTGGTGGCTCTGGTGGTTTCTTTATTATGCCTACTTGTCCAGGGACATACCCCGGAGCATAAGTCGGGGTCTCCACCCGCAGATTATAGTCCTTCAACAACTGAGCATTCCACCACGTAATAGTGTGTGGTGCTTTACCTGCTGTTGCTTCTGCCTCCCTCGCCTTCTGAGCATCTATCGTGGTAGGGGTCTTGAGTGTGCCATCTACAGGTTTGTTGATTTGAGCCACCACTGTCCTGACCACATCTGTTGTTTCAGGTGGTGCTTCTGGTGGCTCATCCGGTGTCGGAGGCGGTGTCGGAGGAGGTGCTGGAGGCTCCGCTGGTTCAGCAGCCCTCGCAGCCACTTCTTCGGCTACCTTCTCCATGACTTCAGTTTCGCCTGCTTTTATTTCAGCCATATTCTATTCTCCTAATATTTATTTATCCCACACTGGTGGTAAGAGGGGTAGATTAGCCGCCAATGGCAAAGCGACCGGACGGTTGCCCACAAGCGGGACGAAGGGGAGGTACCCTTCCCGTCCAACCGGGCTTACTCAATAATCTGCCCGTCTAAAAACTATTTTTAATCAGTTATCATTCTAATATCTCGATATGAAACGCTACTCCGTTCCAACACTAAAGCAAGTCAAATTGAACTGTGGTATAACCGCACTTCAAATGGTATTGCAATATTTCAACAAGGATATTCCATCCAGCGAAATAACCAAACAGATTGGCGGTATTAAAAAATTCGGGGTTCGAACCATTAAACTCGCGGAATTTGCAAAAAGCCTTGGATTCAAAGTAACCTGCTATTCATATAACAAAAAGCTGGCGTGCGGAAAAGCCACAATCAAAAAGCCAGATAAAAAAGATATTCAAAAATTTCTCAAAAAAAAGATTCCAGTAATTCTCGCGGTACGCGCGTTTATTCTGTACAACCAAAAACCATCCAAAATGGGACACTTTATTGTGATTACAAAATACAAAAAAGGAAAATACTGGTATAATGATCCAAAAGACGGAAAAAAACACCAAATCAAAGAAAGCGACTTGCTATTTACTTGGCATAACAATATTTTAGAGTCTAGTGGTTATCTGCTCGCCATAGAACCAAAAAAACACATTTAAACCACTTTCACCTTATTGTGTAGTATGCAATCCACGCTAGAACGAGAATTCAAAATACTAGTGCCCAAAGAAGAACACCGCAAAACCATTGCCAAAGTATTTGATGAAGGCACGATTCACACCTTGCACGGGCTGGCAGACAACAAGTATTTTGAACAACTCGAGTTTATTGTGAGCACAGGAAAAGAAGCCCACGTATTTCGCGCACGCGGTTCAGCAAACCAGTATCGCGCCGTAAAAGTTTATAAAACAAGAACAAGCGATTTCAAACATATGATGGACTATATTCGCGGAGACAATCGCTTTAAAACATTAAAACACGAACGCTATTCGATTGTTAAAACCTGGACGCGAAAAGAATTCAAAAACCTCGAATTGGCAAACCAAGCAAAGGTAAAAGCACCATTACCCTTAACCTTCAAAAACAATGTACTGGTAATGGAATTTATTGGCGAAAAAGGAATTGCAGCCCCCACGTTAAAAGAAAAACCAGCACAAGAACCAGAAAACGCTTTTGAAACTGTTTTGAAAGCCATGGCAGACTTGTTATACAAGAGCAAACTGATTCACGCGGATTTGAGCGAATACAATATTTTAAATCAAAACGAAGAAATGATCTTGATTGATATGGGACAAAGCGTTTTAACCTCGCATCCCCGCGCAAAAGACTTTTTTGAAAGAGATATCAAAAACATCACACACTATTTTCAAAGGCAAGGCGTTCAAACCAGCATGGAAGAAGCCAAAAAAACCATTAAACAATTCAAATAAAAAAAACTATTTTCGCAGTCCCCTATGAGACTGTCTTTTTTTTTGTTCTCGTTTTCTTTGCGCTTTGGCATGTTCTTCTCGCCATTGCTTACTTTTTACCAGACTTTCCGTGCTAGTGGGAATTCTTCTTCTTCCAAAAGGCAAAAAACCAATTTTTGGACTCCATTTTTTGCCTACTAAATCCCCTTTTAGATTCACCACAACAAAAGGAAATCCACTCAGTAATTCTTTTACGCGCGCAGTTGGTGTTTCCCGAAGCGCCCGATATAGCATCCATTCTTCTTTAATGTACTCGACCTGGTGTTTTTTTAACGTGGCAATTCCCCCCACAGTAGCTACACCCGCTACCATCAAACCAGTTTTTAAGTTCCATCGCTGAGCGGCAAAAGCACTGAGCGTTGAAATGGAAAGCCCAAGCAACACAGTGGGCAGAGCAATCTGTGCACGATGCGCTAGAATAACATTGATTTTTTCTTGCACTTTCGGGGGCAAGTCTCTGAAAGAAATGCTAGACCATTTTTGAGCCATACAGAACACTCTAAACAGCAGAATTTAATGGTTTCTAACGGATTTGAAAATCAGGCTCAAAAAACCCTAAAAGGCCTTAAAAACCCTTTTACCCACTATATTTTCAGATTTAGAGCCCTCTACTTGCTCGAATTGTTACCACAAAATACAAAAAATTGAGTGATCATGTGACTGGATTACAAGAATTTGTGCGCATTCCCAAGGCCCGCATTGCAATTCTAATTGGCAAGCACGGAGCGACCAAAAAAGACATTGAACAAAAAACCAAAACCAAAATTATAGTGGACAGCGAAGAAGGAGAAGTAGAAATAAAAAGTAAGATTGAAAACACAACAGGTTTTTATACTGCCTTGAATATTATAAAAGCAATTGCGCGGGGTTTTTCTCCCGAGCACGCTTTTTTGTTATTAAATGAAAACAATGCACTCGAAATAATTTCTCTAACCGATTGGTTAAAAGGAAGCGAAAAAGAATTGAAAACCAAACGAGGAAGAATAATTGGAAAACAAGGAAAAGCCAGGAACGAAATCGAAGAAAAAACCAATTGTTTTATCTCTGTTCAAGGAAAAACCATTGCCATTATTGGAGACTTGGGGGAAATTCCCAAAGCCAAAAAATCCATTGAAATGCTATTACACGGAGCAAGACATTCCAAAGTATATGACTTTTTAAACCATCCAATAGAAAAAGAAGAATTTGAATTTTAAGGGAACCAATATGGCAAACAATAACAATTCTAATGGAACAGGACTAACCGCAGAACAATTACAAAAAGAATTTCGCGAACACAGTGTAGCAGAATTCTTTAAAAAAAACAAGCAAATGTTAGGGTTAACGGGAAAAATCCGAACCCTCACAACTATTGTACACGAATATGTAACTAATTCTTTAGATGCCTGTGAAGAAGCGCACGTATTGCCAGAAATTACTGTAAAAATAACGGAACTTGGAAACGAGTATTACGAGGTAATGGTTCAAGATAACGGACCAGGCCTAACAGAAGAAACCGTTGGAAAAGCATTTGGAAAACTATTAGCAGGAACCAAGTTTCATAGAAGAATACAACAACGCGGTCAACAAGGAATTGGAGCAGCAGGTGCTACCATGCTAGCCCTTGGAACCACAGGAAAACCCATTCAAGTGATTAGTGGAAATGGCAAAAAAGCATTTTCAGCTTCCTTAACCATTGATAGTAAAACCAACCAACCCAAAATAATCAAGATTGATGATTTCAAAAAAGAATTCAGTGGAACCGCCGTAAAAGCCAAGTTCAAAGAAATCAAATACCAACGATCCGAACAAGGACCATTTGAATACTTAAGAAGAACAGCCATTTCCAATCCGCACACTAAAATTACTTTTATAGAACCAGACGGCACTAAAACCGTTTTTAATCGGACCTCAAAAGACATTCCGGACCAACCAATCGAAGTACCCCCCCATCCACACGGTATGACCGTGGACGAACTATTAGAAATGACCCACATTACCAAAGCACGCAAAGTAAGTGCTTTTCTCAAAAGCGATTTTGATAGAATGGGAGAAAAAGCCATTGAAGAAATTCAAAAGAATACCCACTTTGATTTGAACAAAGACCCCAAAAAATTAGTATGGGAAGAAGCAGAAGAAATTACCAAAACATTCAAAAAAATTACATTTATTGCACCCAGAACCGATGGATTAAGACCAATCGGAGAAGAACGCATTGGGAAATCCATGAAAGAAATCGTAGAACCAGAATTCTTGAGTGTAGTAGAACGAAAACCAACAGTATACCAAGGCGGTTTTGCATTCCAGGTAGAAGCATGCGTAGGATTTGGTGGAAACGCAGGCCGAACCATGGGAAAAGACGATGAAGGAACCGATGTTAAAAAAGTAGAGATCATGCGCTTTGCCAACCGCGTTCCATTATTGTTTGATTCGGGCGGTTGCGCCATAACCAAAGCCGTTCAAACCGTAGATTGGAGACGATACGGCATTAAAGACGTGAATAGTGCACCACTCACGATTTTCATTCACATGCTATCAGTCCACATCCCTTACACCGGAGCCGGCAAACAAGCCGTAGCAGATGAAGACGAAATCATGGAAGAACTACGCTTGGCATTGATGGAAACAGGAAGAAAAATTTACCGCTATGTAGCCATGAAACGAAGAGAAGAAGAAAAACAACAAAAAAGAAAACTATTCATGAAATACGCTACTGAAGTGGCAATTGGATTGAGCGGACTAACCAAAGAAAAAAAAGAAAGCATTGAAAAAAAGTTATTACAAATAGTATTGCATCGCTTGAAAATAGATGAATCAAAAACAGAACAAGAAAATGCTCCAGAAGAAATGAGTGAAGAAGAAATCAAAAAAGAAAACGAAAAAGAAAAAAAACAAAAAGAAAAAGTAGAAAAGAAACAAACGAAACGAAAAAAACTAAAATAAAAAAAAAATGGTGAAAAAAAATGGTAACCACAGAGCAAAAAGACAAAGAAGTCATCAAAAAACTAGAAGCGGCTGGAAACGCCTTGTTAAAACAAATTGAAAAAAAGCAAGGCCCGACTATCGAATTACCCGTGCGTTCTTTGAATAATATTTATTTTGACAAAAAAAGCAAAACCATTAAACTAGGGGATAAAACCTCGCAACGCCAGTTTTTGAATGTAGCCCACACCCGAAAATTCATGCAAACCGTTTTGGTTGCAAGCTAAATCAAAAAAGTGATTGCAGAAAAAGCCAATGTAAGCATTAGAGATTTGTATTATGCTTTAAAGCACACAATAGAAGGAACCAATGAAAACACGTTTGAAGACCAAGGTGAAAGCGACCCAATTATCGAAGATTTAGAAGCATCCATTGGATTGTTACGAGAAGAACTTCATTTAGCAGCCAGTTCAAAAGGAGTAATCGTTGGAGAAATGAAAGTAAAGGACGGCAAGGACATTATTGATCTTACTAAAATGGGTTCGGGGGGATGGGGCGTTCCATCAAACGTTGAACCAGAGCGAATCCAATTCAAGGATGTAAAAGCCAAATACATATTGTTTATTGAAAAAGATGCCGTGTGGAAACGATTTAACGAAGACCAATTCTGGAAAAAACACCAGTGCTTATTAATTACGGGCAGAGGTCAGCCTTCTCGAGCTGAAAGAAGATTGGTACAACGATTAAACCATGAACAAGGCCTGCCAGTTTATGCTCTAATGGATGCCGATCCTTGGGGAATGTACATTTATTCTGTGATCAAGCAAGGCTCCATTTCCCTTTCGTATTCGGAAGAAAAGCTTGCCACCCCGGAAACCAAGTATATTGGATTAACAGTAAAAGACGTGGAACGATACAAGATTCCAAAAGAAGTTACCATTAAACTGAATGCATTGGATGTCAAGCGATTAAACGAAATGAGCAAATACGAATGGTTTAAGAAAAAAGAATGGCAAGAAGAATTTGCTTTAATGAAACAAAAAGCCGTTAAACTAGAATTGGAAGCCTTAAACAAAAAAGGAATTCGTTTTATTACTGAAACATACTTGCCAGACAAAATCAAGCGAAAAGACTTTTTACCCTAAAGAGTGTGCTTTTCCTTTAACAGGGCATGCAATAGCTTGATTGTATTTTCAATATCATCCACGTGACAAATACCCACTGTGGTGTGCATGTTTCGAATCACCACTCCCAGCATACTAGTTGGAACGCCCGATTTGGAAAAAGCAATGCTCAAGGCATCCGTGGTTCCACCCGAACTAACCTCTGGTTGTAAGGGAATCTTTTGCTGCTTAGCGGCTTTTTTTAACCAGCCATTAATGGTTTTGTTTCCAATCATTTCTATATCCATTACGGTTAAAGCAGGGCCTTTTCCCAAACATTTGGTTGGATTGTCATTGCTTCGGTCATTCGCGTTCACCACATCCAATACAATACTCCAATCAGGATCCAATGCATAAGTAGATGTTTTAGAGCCATACAACCCAATTTCTTCTTGAACCGTAAAAACAAACACTATTTCGTGCGACACTTTTTTCAAGCACTTAGCCAATTCAATTAGAATAAAACAGCCAATGCGATCATCCAATGCTTTTCCATACACTATTTTCTTGGAACCCAAAAAATCATTTACTTGTTCTAATACGATTGAAGAACCAATACTCACGCCTTTTTGAAGTAGCTCTTTTTTACCCAAACCCGTATCCACAAATAAGTTTCTGAAAGAAAGTGCTTTGTCATCATCCGGAATCCAATCATTGCTAATTTCTTTGGTAGTAATAATGCCTGCCACGATTTGCTTGCTTCCAGCAATTTCCACGCGTTGCCCCACCAAAGAAGTCGGTTCAAGGCCCCCAATTTCCGCTAAAAAAACCAGTCCGCCAGGACCAATTCTTTTTACCATTAAGCCCACTTCATCCATGTGTGCTGCAAGCATAACGCGTGGCCTTGGACCGTTTTTAACAGCAATAAGGTTTCCCATTTTGTCCTTATATACCTTATCCACGAACGGCTTGATTTCTTTTTGAATAAGCTTGGCAATGGGTTCTTCACTACCACTCACACCATCTGTTCCCATGAGCTTTAACAATAGGTTTGTATTCATACCAGAAAAAATAGTGGCAAAGCGATATATTAAGCTTCGCCTTGAAAAAAAAGCCATTTAAAAGATTCAATCTATATATGTGTTTGCATGTGGGTAGCAGAATTCAAGGTATGGCACAAGGGCAGCCCATTACTTCCCTTATCCGAACAAATGGACGTGCACATGTTTTCCCAGTACCTGAATACGTTTGAAGAAAAAGGAAAACCAAAGATCATGCGCATGGCAGTCTTTTGGGGAAAAGACAAAGAAAACGCAATCAAAGAACTCTATAAGCATACTGATTCAGAAGTTATCTTCCGTGAATCAGACCAATTGTTTTTTTCGCAAAATGCAACGCGGTCCTTTCACACAATGGTATCGGATAAGAACGTTTTCTTTTTAGGACCCATTTTGGAAGAAAAGGGTTTTCAATGGTGGAAAGTAGGAAGCAACAAAAAAGAAAACTTGTTACGGTTTTTTGAAAGAATCAAACAACAAAAAGGATTCGCTACCATCGAGCTATTGAGTATTAAAGACAAAAAAATCGGGCTACTTTCTTTTTCAAAAATGCCCGAACTGGATGAAAGAGATTTGGAATGGTGGAAAAAAGCCTTACAAGAAGGGTATTATCAGTATCCGCGCAAAGCATCGCTTGAAGAACTCAGCAAAAAAATGGGCATCCCCTACAGTACCCTAAAAGACCATTTGCGCAAAACCGAATCATTCTTAATGCGCAAAATCGGCAGAGAACTATAAGTTATCCGCGCTTTTTAGGATTTCTTCCGGCGTTGCACGTACCAAATCTGTTTTGTCAAAATGTTTGTCAAAACTGATAATAGCTTGACAATCCGTTTTTTTTGTGACAAAATATTGAAGAGCGTCATCAAAGTCCAAACCCTTTTCTGAAACCAGCTTTGCTACATTAATCTCTTCTTCAATTGCTGTTTCATAAACCGCTAGATTAGAGGTTTTGTGAACAAACAATAAAAAAGTTTCCAGTTCAAGAAACTTCTTTTGATTGGAAAGAATGGCTTCAATACCATGAAGCGAAAAGTGAGAACACAACAGGGGAATCCCTTTTTTTGCAGTAAAACGAAAAAGTTTTTCTACTTCCAAAGCCCTTTTCTGGTCCAGCAAATATTCCAAAAAAATGTTAGTATCCAAAAAAAACATTTGCTGTCCCCCTTTAATGCCTTTTCTTTAACAAAAACGCTTTGTGCTGCAACTCAACCGAACTCATTTTCAGGTCCTTTAAAACACCGCGCAAAATTCCCAAATTAGGTGCCTTTTGTTCTTTTTTAGCATCATTCTTTCTCACCCAATCACCCAATGCTTCACCCAAAGCTTTACTAATCGAACCTTTAGAATAACCAAAACGTTTCATCGCGGTTTCACGCACTTTTTGCGCTTTTTCTTTTGGTAATTGAACCTTCAAAGTTTCCATCATAAAAGACCATATGGCCAAAAGGCCTTAAAAAGCCTTCTTTTTTCGTTGATTCCCACTACCCTCGCCATATAGCGGGCCAGCTTTAAATGGGTTTTCACCAATATATATTATATTCACTCTTTCACAAAAAAAGAGGATTAGGGGGAATGGAATGAAGGCAAAATTTTTAGGACACGCCACTGTCAAAATAGACGATTTATTGATTGATCCTTGGACCAAAGAAATAGAGGGTTTTGGATTAAAACCACCCTATGAATACACTGAAGAGGACAAAAAATTCAAAGTAATGTGCATTACCCATAATCACCCCGACCATTGTCTTGGCGCAGAAGAATTGGTAAAAGAAGCGAATGCAACCCTAATAGCAGGATTTGAATTGGCTGCAGAATTCTTACAAAAAGGATTACAAGCCAATCCAATGAATATTGGCGGAACCATTGAACAAGAAGGCTGGAAAATATACATGACGCCTGCCTGGCATTCCGCTTCCAGCAATCCAAACGGTTTTATTCTCCAAAAAAATGGAAAAACGTTTTATCATGCCGGCGATACGGGATTGTTTGAGGACATGGAAAGACTTGGAAAAGAATTTTCCATTGACATTGCTTTTTTACCCATTGGGGATCGGTTTACCATGGGCATTGACGAAGCCAGTAAAGCAGTGCAATTACTCAAACCAAAGCTAGTGGTTCCAATGCATTATAATTCTTTTGACCTGATTCGAGTGAATGAAAACGAGTTCAAAGAAAAAGTTGAAAAAGCGGGTTTTGCTTGCAAAATAGTACAACCAGGCCAAGAAATAGAAATATAATCCCACAATTCCTAAAATTCTTTGAAAACAGCGAGGAAAAGCCATGCACCCAGAACTCAAAAGATTGTTAAAACAAGAATGGTATACTCAAGGATTTGCTGGAAGACCCGCCTTTCTTACTAGTGCGTGTAGCATTGATGTCATGCACCAAGGACTTGGATTCTCCTATTCCACTATTTTTTTGAGTTTTAAAGAGGATTATTGCGAGTTTAATTATCCTGCAAAAGGATTGAAAGAACACGCAGAAATAATCCTGCAAAACCTAAAAGAAAACCCAAACTATTTGAAAGAAAAAAGAAACCAATACAACCAAGAAGTGGCTGCGTTTGAAAACGATTACAAAATCGTTGAAACCAAAATAGAAAAATTATCCGAAAACGAATTATTTGATGTATTACACCGATTGGGAAATGCAATTGAAACGGGAGTTGGAACTGCTCACATGATTGAAGGCATTTCAATTCGATTAGAACACGAAATCAGACATTTTTTAATGGGAAAAGTAAAAGGAAAACAACTAAACGAAGCCTTTTCTACCTTAACCGCTCCAACAGCACAATCCTATTTAAATTATAAAGAAGAATTATTGTGGAACATCAAAAACGCTTTAAAAGAAAAACAAAAAGAACTGGCCTTAAAATTCATTGAACGGTTTTATTGGATTACCACTAACTTTACAGGCAATACCATTCTAACGATTCCAGAAGTACTAAAAGAAGCGAACAGAATTAAAAAGTTCCAAAAACCAGATTTCGATGCATTTGCCCAACAAAAAAAAATATTATTCGAACAATATGGTTTCTCAGAAAGAGAAAAAAAATGGATTGAATGGGCTGAATTTTTAACAGAATGGCAGGACGAACGAAAAGAAAAAATGTACAAAGCAGTTTTTTCGCTTGCCCAAGTACTCCAAGAGGTTAGCAAACGCTATAAAATAGATTTGAAAATCTTGCATTATCTTTTGCCCTTCGAAATAACTCCAACAGCACTTCAAAACAAAACAGCCCAAAAAACCGCGAAAAAACGCTTTCACGGAGCACTGTTTTCAAAATCATTGGGCAAAACACTCATTTTTGACGGCCCAGAATTCACGGAATTCGAAAAAGCAATCCACCAGCAACACGAGGATGTTGAAAAAATTACTGGAACCGGCGCTTCTCTGGGATTAGCAACCGGTCCAGTAAAAATCTGCACCAATATCAAATCGCTGGAAAAAGTCCAAGAAGGCGATGTACTAGTGGCTTCTATGACCCGACCAGAATATGTGAGTGCCATGAAAAAAGCGTGCGCTATTGTAACCGATGAAGGCGGGGTTACGTGCCACGCCGCAATCGTGGGCAGAGAACTTGGAATTCCTTGCGTAATCGGAACCAAAAACGCTAGCAAAGTATTGAAGGACAATTGGATTGTACAAGTAAAAGCAAACCACGGAGAAGTAGTAGTATTAGAAAAAACGGAGCAAGAAAAATGAATCCAGAACTGAAGAAAGTATTAGAACAAAAATGGTATACCCAAGGATTTGCCGGAAGACCTTTTTTCTTGGTTACGGTTGCCAGCATCGATTTAATGCACCGAGGACTTGGATTTTCATATAATGCCATTCCATTTCTTTACAAAAAAGATTATTGTGAAGCCAATTATGCAAAAAAAGACCTAAAAGAACACGCAGAAATAATTCTACAAAAACTGGAAAAAAACCCAGAGTACTTGAAAGAAAAAAGAAACCAATACAACCAAGAAGTAGCTGTGTTTGAAGAAGAATATAAAACCGCCGAAACTCGGACAAAAAAGTCTGACGAAAAAGAATTATTTGAGTTATCCTACCGATTTGGAAACAGTATAGAATCAATGGCGGGAATTGCTCACTTTCATGAAAGCATTTCACTTCGGTTAGAACATGAAATCAGGCATCTTTTAATGGAAAAAGTAAAAGGAAAACAATTAAACGAAGCATTTTCCACACTAACCACCCCCACAGCCCAATCTTTTTTAGGGAAGAAAGAAGAAGCGCTGTGGATAATTAAAAACGCACCCCAAGAAAAAAAAGAAGCACTAGCACAAGAATTCATTAAAAACTTTTTTTGGGTTAAATCAGGATATACGGGCAGTCACGCGTTAACAATTATAGAAGTTTTAGATGAAGCTGACAGATTAGAACGCTTTTTAAAACCAGATTTTGAAAAAATAAAAAAACAAAAAGAGCAATTATTCCAACAATATGATTTTACAGAAAAAGGGATACAATGGATTCAGTGGAGTGAATTCCTTACGGATTGGCAAGACGAACGGAAAAAAAATATTTTTCGAGCCATTTTTTACGCTGACCAGGCCTTGCACGAGATCAGTAAACGATATACCATTGAGGTAAAATACCTGCACTATTTGCTACCTCACGAAATAACACTTTCTTCTATTCAAGACCCCCAAACCAAAAAAACCGCGGAAAAACGCATTCAAGGCGTTGTTTTTGTAAAAAAACGAGGAAAAACACTTGTTTTCGATG
>JAHJAQ010000016.1 GCA_018813975.1 Microcaldota archaeon | reverse complement strand
GATATATGCTATTTTGATTTACAAGTTTTATCATTTTGTAGCTAGAAGAGATGTGTTTGGATTTGACGTAGTTAGATACCATTTACAACGATTGGATTCTGTCACTAGTATTTGGTCAACTTTTTTAGGAATCATAAAATATGGACTGGTTTTTCCCGTTTTTGTGTTTATCTGGTTTGCTGGTTTTTCAATATTATTGTTTATTATGGCTAAAAACCTTCCAGTAGAGCAATTATTACTGGTTTCTATTACGTTTGTAACCGCGATTCGTGTTTGTTCTTATTATACGGAAGACCTTTCTAGAGACCTAGCAAAAATGATTCCATTTGCTTTATTAGGCATTGCAATCGTTGAACCCAATTTTTTCTCTTTAGCACTAGTAGAACAACGAATTGATATGGTTCTCGCTATTTTACCCAATATAGTTGTTTACTTTGTATTCATTGTACTCGTAGAATGGGTGCTACGCATTCTATTACACATTAAACACGGTTTGTTTGGTGTGAGCAAACCCAAAAAAGAAGAACCAGCCTAGTTTTTTTCAAGCGCCACAAAATAAGCACTCGGATTGACCACAATATTATAGGTTACAATAAACGCCAAGAGAATTCGAAACACCCAAAACAAGACCAAAAAAGCCGCTATTTCTGCTAAAAAAGCCAATCCAACATTTACCAAAGAAATTGAAAAAGGCAGTATCGATGCCAGGGAAAAAATTTTCCAGTTTTTTTTGGACAAAGAAAAAGAACGAAAAAACGTTTCACGAATAGACTTTTTTTCTAATACCCCCACGCTTAGTAGAGGGTAAACGGCTAACAGTACCAAAAAAATAATCACAAACCCAATTATTAGAACAGGAATAAAAAAAACTGCTGGCAACAAAAATAAGGTCATATCCAGTACGAACGCTAATATTAAGGCAATAACCAGTTCAATTCCTAATAAAGCAGGCAGTACAACGGAAAATCGTTTCCATGATTCGCGTGCTGCTCTTTTAAACGACAAGCTTTTTTTGGAATGATAATTCGATACTAATATTGGGTACCAACTGCTAATCCAAATATCTACAATCATAGCAATAATCGTTACAATCAATAATCCAATGGTAATGCCCAATACTATCGTAGCTTCTTGAATCATTGCTTGCGTAACCTGCGAACTGACAAGTGTACTTGCTTGCAAAACCGCTTGGGCAATTTCCAGCATTACAAACCCGTATACAATAGAAATCACGAGCTTGGGCAAAAAAAGCTTGGGTTCTTTGAGCACCAAGCGAAACGCTTCTACAAAAAAGTGCCATTGACCCATGCAAAACCAATTGGAAAAAAACCGTTTATTTTACAATTACAGCGGTTCCATACGCGAGAATTTCAGCGGCTCCAGCAGAAACCTGGGCCGTAATATAGCGTACACTAATAATCGCGTTAGCGCCTTTTTCTTCGGCTTGTTTGATCATTCGATTGGTTGCCTGGCTTCTTGCCTCAAAAAGCATTTCAGTGTATTCAACGAGTTCGCCACCCACCAAATGTCGTAATCCAGCTACAAAGTCTTTTCCCAGCCATTTGGCACGAATTGTATTACCTTGAACCAATCCCAAGGTTTTCTCGACTTTTTTGCCACTAATGTTTTCAGTGGTAGTTAGTATCATTTCAAATCACCTTCCTTTAATGCCTTATAGCGTTCTACAATAACCGAAATCAATACGATCACAAAACCCAAAAACCCTAAAATCATTCCACTCAACAACAAAACCACGTTTTCGCCGAACGGAGCAATACTGGCAAGCAACACCCCAACAAAAAACAGTATTACTCCGCCTAATTGCGTTCCATTCATGCCACAAAATAATGCTATCAGAAAATTAAAGGCTATCGTTTTGTTTTGGAGACTCAAAAAAACAACCTTTTTTTCAAAACGCATCCTCCATTCTTTTTGTAGAGTACAAGCAAGAAAAACCGCACCAAAAGCGTTTTAAAGCGTCCAAGTCGCTGTATATATACTATATAGTTGATGGCAAAATGCGCGTTTTAATGTTGAATCCGCCTTTTTTCAAGGATTTTTCTCGAAGTTCCAGAAGCCCGGCTGTTTCCAAAGGAGGCTGTATTTACTATCCCATGTGGTTGGGAGCAGCAACCGGTTGGCTGGAAAAACACGGGCACGAGGTAAAACTATTGGATTGTCCCATAGAATACATTACAATTGAAGACATTCTAAAAATAGTGCGGGAATGGAAACCGGAAATGATTGTATTCGATTCGGTAACCGCTTCCATGGAAAATGATTTTAAAGTAGCGGAAAAAATTCGCTTGCACTCCAAAGCCACTTTTGTTTTTGTGGGCACTCATTCAAGCGCTTTGCCAAAAGAAACCTTGAATAATTGCAAGGCCATTGATGTGGTGTGTCAAGCAGAATTTGACAAACAACTATTAAATTTGGCAAACAAGATTCCCTTGGAAAAAATAAAAGGAATTTTGTACCGCAAAAAAGAGGGCAGCATTGTACACAATCCACCCGAAACCTTACTAACCGGAAAAGAATTGGATGAATTTCCTTTTATGGCTCAAGTTTTCAAAAAACACTTGAATATTAAACGCTATTTTTATCCTTCTGTATTGTATCCGGAGGTAACCATTGTAACTGGAAGAGGCTGTCCATTCCACTGTTCGTTTTGCGTTTTACCTCAAGTCATGAACGGTCACCAATATCGTGCTCGTTCTCCCGAAAATGTGTTTGCAGAACTAAAATGGATTACAAAAAACCTGCCAGCAGTAAAAGATGTCATGATCGAAGACGATACTTTTACAGCCGATCGAGAACGCGTGCGCACAGTGTGCAATTTGATTATTAAAGAAGAATTGAAAATCAAGTGGACAGTAAATGCAAGAGCCGATATTGATTTGGAAACACTAAAACTAATGAAAAAAGCCGGGTGCAGGCTAATGTGCGTTGGCTTTGAAAGCGCGGATCAAAACATCTTGAATAATATTCGAAAAGGAACTATGGTCCCCAAAATCAACCAGTTTATGAAAGATTCCAAAAAAGCAGGTATTTTAGTGCATGGTTGTTTTATGCTGGGAAACAAAGGAGAAACCAAAGAAACCATTCAAAAAACAGTGAACTGGGCCATTCAATTAGACCCCGATACCGCGCAATTTTTTCCAATAATGGTCTATCCGGGCACGGAAGCGTACAAATATGCACTAGAACAAGGTCATTTGAAAACCCGGGATTTTAAGGACTGGTTATTGCCGGATGGAACACACAATTCGATTGTTTCTACTCCCGAACTTTCCGCCGAAGAACTCGTAAAAGCATGTGATCAAGCCAGAATTCGATTTTATAGTCGTCCAAAGTTTTTCTGGCGCAAATTATTGCAGATGCTTCGCCACCCCGGCGATTTGCCCAGAACCCTTCGAAGTGGCGTGGTTTTTTCCAAGTATTTTTGGAAAGAAATTCGAAGCTAAAAAGCGCTCTCTATTTTTTTTGAATTCGTAAAAAAAAATCTTTTAATACTCGAAAGCCGTTAATATTCTAGTAGGGAAAGCAAAATGAGTGAAGAAACCGTATGGGATATTGTGATTGTAGGAAGAGGTGTTACTGGCCTGGCCGCTGCGATGTACGCGGGCAGATTGGAAATGAAAACCCTTTTAGTGGGAGAGATTCCGGGCGGTTTAATTACCTGGACGGATGTAGTGGAAAACTATCCTGGCTTTAAGCGGCTAACCGGAATGGAATTAACCCAAAAATTAGAAGCCCATGCTAAAGAATATCCTGTTACCCTTGAATTGGGCAAAATAGAATCCATTAAAAAAGAAAAAGATTTGTTTGAGCTTAAAAGCACGGACAAAGTCTATCATGCAAAAAGTGTTTTGATTGCAACCGGCACCAAAGTTCGTGAATTGAATGTTCCAGGCGCTCAAGAATTCAAAAACAAGGGCGTACAGTTTTGTGCATTGTGCGATGCTTCTTTATTCAAGGGAAAAGACATGGCGATTGTAGGGGGAAGCGATAGTGCCGTAAAAGAAGCCATGGTACTAGCACGGTTTGCAAAAACAGTTTATATTATTTATCGCAAAAACAAGTTAAGGGCCGAACCAACCAATTTAAAGCGATTAGAACAACTCAAAAACGTGAAAGTAATTTTCGAAACTAATATTACGGAAATCAAAGGAGACAAAACGGTTTCTAGCGTGGTATTGGACAAATCATTTAATGGTTCTAAAGAACTAAAAGTGGGTGTCGTGTTTATCGCAATTGGTCACATTCCATTAAGTGATATTGTAAAATCGTTGGGTGTTAGGCTCAATGAAAAAAACGAGATTGTAATCAATCGAAATTCTGAAACCAATGTGCCCGGTGTTTTTGCAGCGGGTGATGTCGTGGATACCCAATTTAAACAAGCCATTGTGGGAGTGGGAGAAGCGGTTTCAGCGGTTTATTCTGCACTACAATTTATTTCAAAGAAAAATTAGCGTTCTCGGTGGGGGCGCCATCGATTAATTTCTCTGAAGGTTTTTTTTACAAGTTTGTTTCGAAGAGATAAAAAAGTACCTAAGAAAGTTTCTGCTCTTTCAAAGCCAATGACTCTAATAAGATTGCTCTCAAGCAAGTCAAATTGTCGACGTCCTCCTGCTTCTCCTGAAAATCGATTTGAGTGACGTTGTAGGGTCGCCCACTGAGTCCGAACCGTTTGTTGTTCTCTTCTATTTAAATCGGCTTTTTTAAAGGCCACTTTAAAAGCAAAATTATTTGAAGCTGCTTTAATCCCATTCCACATCTTTTCTGACATGCGAATGGTCGGGGATTCAAGCCCGTAAAGTAATGCTCTATTCATTTCCTTGTTGTACGCAATTTCTGCTGTAAGCGTTGTATCTTCTTCATGGCTTGCACGATTCCTTTTTTGCTCCAGTTCAAGTGTTCTTACCGTTAACTGGGCCATTTGTTCTTTTATTGCAACTTTATTTTCTATTTTCGCTATCCTTACAGCAAAAGCCCTAATTTCTGCTCGGCTTGGCCCCCTTCCTACTCGATATGCTTGCCAAAATTTAGTCCCAATTCCCCTCGTTGTACCCGATTTTCTTACAGCCATTCTATATTACCTCGAAATTACCTCTTTTAAAGCCTTGGAAACCTCGGTTTCCAAATCGGTTCGCATTTCATTAAAATGGCCCCAAAGCATGTGCGCACGTGCTTCACTCAAATTAGCGTTTTTTTCTGCAAACACTTTAAAATCCGCTAAAGAAGGTTTTTCCCTCAACTTTTCTTTTAAAATTCTTTTTTTGACAGCATCAAACAAACCAATTCGCTTGCTCGCCAATTGAAAAGAAAAAACAGTAATATTGTTCTGCATTCTTTCGCCAGGTTTTCCATTAAAACTAACT
>JAHJAQ010000134.1 GCA_018813975.1 Microcaldota archaeon | reverse complement strand
TTTAAAAGCTCTTTTACATTCAATATTTTTGAAAACCTTTTTCTGAGGGGTCAAAATTGTTTATTGAAATAGAATCCATTATTCAAGATTTGGAAAGAAGATTGTCCAAAGAAAAAAGCCTAAAAAACAAGGTAGTATTAGAGAGTGCTTTGGAATCCCTCAAACAGTTCGAAAAAAACACGATCCGATAATTTTAATTAGTTTGACCTTTTTTTTTTAAGTATGGGTTCGGTTTGGAGAAAGTTGATTTCAGTTGCTAGAATGCCTTCTAAAGGAAAGGCAAAAACACCCGGAACAATGTTTTCGCACGCTCCTTTTGAGTTAACTGCTAAAGAGTCGTCTTATCGTTTTTTGGCGGCTTCTCCGACTTTTAAAGCATTCGTTCGAGAACACCCTGATATTTTTTCTGCAACGCACAAGATGATTCAAGGTAATCGTTCCGCATTACGCGCGGGAAAAGAAATTATTGATAACGAGCAGAACATTCGAATTCAAAGGGCTGCTACAGGTTCTTATCCTGGGCGCAATCGTTTTGGAACTCTTCGCGTGCGTGTTTCTGGAAAAGAATTTTTTGTCAAACTTAGTAAAACGGAAAGAGTTGCAGTGGTGTTTGAAACATATCGACGCATGGATGCCCATCTTAAACAAAGAAAGTATCGGATAGGGCAATTCAATGTTCGTGTTTTGGCTCCAAAACTGCTTTATGCAAACGGCTTGGAATATTATCTAGTTAGTGATTTTTATTCTCCTGAAAGCGTGGTGCAAGTTAGAGATACGTCACGCGCAATGCAGAAAAGAGCAGAACGCGTTTTTAGAGAATTATATCGTTCGGATTTGGGTTTGTGTGATATTGGTTCTGGCAATAGTTTTTATCATAAAAAATCAAACACTCTCTTGCTTTTTGACTTTCTATTGAAATAGAGTTAAGCGGTGTTGTTGCCTCTAAGTTTTATATGCTTCTAGTCCGCTTGGAATTAGTGAAATTTGAATTTTAAATTATAATAGCGTTGACACAAACAAGAACGTAACACTAACCAATCCCAGTACTACGCCGATAATCATTGCTTCTGTTGAAATCGCGGTGCTCAAATACGAATAAAAAATAAAGGCTGTTGCCAGTGCAAACAAGATGCCCACTCCGGCCATGATCATGTTGCCGGTTCGATGCGTGATTAATTGCATTTCACTGCTTCCACCACCACGGTCTCCGTTTTCAATTCTTCTGAGGCGCGCTTCATCCGATAATAGTTTTTCGCGAACCGTGTCACTGGTGGTAAGGGCTTTTTTTACATTTTCATTTACCTTGCTTTCTATAATCAATAGTTTGTTTTCCAGGTATTTTTCATAGTCTTTTATTTCTTTTAAGGTTTTTTCTTTTACGTCTCTTGCAGCACTTTCTTCTGCCAATTGTAATTCGGATTGTAAGTGATGAATTAGTTCTGGGTTTTTTTCTTGCATTTTTTTGTCCACCATGCGTGCAATCTCGTTTTGCAGTATGGAATAAATATCGGCTTGTCCCACTAACAATAATTTTCGTGCTTTTTCCGGGGGAACGCCTAATTCGTGCAGGTTTTTTATAATGGCTTCTTCGCTTTGGCCATCGCGAATCATGTCTTGAATCACTTGAATAATGTTTTCGTCTTTTGAAGTCATTTTCATCGCTTTCCGATTACCAGTTCTTTTTCGATTTGCTCTCTAAAACTAGCGCTTTTAATATTAAAAATAACGATTGTGTGGCCTGTAAAAAGCGGTTTAAAGTAAAAAGAAGTGTTTCTACAGGTTTCTTTTGGAATTGAATGGGATTGGGTTTGGAATTCTTTTTCAAAAAAGGTCGGGTCATGGCGTTCTTCGAGTAAAATCAAGCTTTCTGGCGCATTATTGCACACCCTAATCTTTGCCTCGAATGTTTCTTCCAAAATCAATGTTTCAGGGATTTCAAGGCTAACCGTAAATGCTAAGGGGGTTTCTAAAAAAAGGCTTTTTTCTACGGTCTCGTGAAAAGGAGCTTTGGCTTGAATGGTGATGCGTGATTCTTGAACGGGAATCAAAAAGGTTTGGCTTTCTTGGGGTTGTAAAGAAACAATTTTTCCCAAAACTTTTTCTTGTGCTTCTTGCTGTACCACAGAAACATTATTAATGGCATGATAACTATCGTTCGAAACAATTATCGCAAACTCGCTTAAAGAATCGGTTTCTAGGATCTCTACTTGAAGGCCCTTGGTTTCAAACCACAAAAAAGCCAATAATCCAATAAAAATAATTACAATGAAAAGCCAGCTAACCATTACCAATACTTTCTTGTTATGCATACTCTAAAAAAAGGTTTTTGTTCTTTAAAAAAAGTACTATGCCTTCGCTTGCCTGGCTTGAAAAAGAGATTCGCTCGATTAAAGCCCGAAATGAACGAGTAGAGGCCGATAAAGCCTGGGAAACCAGTTTTGTTCGAAGGGGCTTGTTGTTTGTTTTTACGTACCTGGCGGTTAGTCTTTATTTGAATGCGGTTCAAATTCCAGACCCCTGGCTGAACGCAATTGTTCCTGCCGTTGGTTTTTTGCTTTCTACATTAACGTTACCATTCTTCAAAAAAAAATGGGTAAAACACTTGTACAAAAAATAGTATTTATTTTTCTACTTTGAACATTTTTCCATGGCCGGAAATGATAAAATCGGCTATTTTCAGCAACTTTTTCCTGCTTGCCAGCAATTGTGCATGATCTTTTTCATAAGGGTCCTTGTGTTCTAAAAGGCTTTTAGAATCGGTTTTTTGTGTTTCATTGTCTGCCCACCAAAAAACGTCTCCTGCCACCACAACCGTTCCCTTTTCGGTTTTGATTGCCAAAGAACAGTGTTCACTCGCATGACCTGGAGTAGGGATCACTTCAATAGTCGTATTGGGAATCTTTCCCTCAAAATCAATAATCTGGTCGTTTCGGCTAATCGTATTGCCGTCCAAAATATCCTTGTCTGGAAACAATCGAATATTGAGGATGTGATCCAAGTGATAGTGCGATAAGAAAACAATATCAATATCGTTTGGTTGCAATCCCTTCCTTTCAAGCGCTTTTACTAACAATTTTTTATTAGAACCGGGGTCCACTAAAATTTTTAGTCCACTGTCTTTAATGAGAACACTGGTGGAAGAAGCAACTTCTGTTCCATTTTTTTCTCGCGCATAGCCCTCAATTAAAACCGTAACCTCTGACATATACTCATTTCCATTTAACGTTGCATCCCGGCTTTTTGGAAAAAACCCGGGAAAAAACTGTGGTGCCTATTGTTATGTTCGTTCCGGCTTTTTGGAAAACCAGGGAAAAAACCTAGGATTTCCATTTTACATTGCATCCCATGCTGGGTTCTTCCATAACCGAAACCGTTCCTTTTTCAAGTAATTCTTGAATGGCTGTTTCCAATTCATTGGTGCTGGCCTTTTTAGAGGATTGACCGTGGGCATCATCAATTCGACCATGATACACTAGTTTTTGTTTCGCATCAAACAAAAAAGGGTCTGGCGTGCACGCAGCCCCATACGCTTTTGCAATTTCTTGGGCGGTATCAATCAAATAGGGAAAGTTTATTTTTTCAGTGCGAAAAAATTTTTTCATGTTTTCAAAAGAATCCTCTGGATAGTTTTAACTTTCATTCGAATTAATGCCAATCACTTGCAATCCTTTAGAACCATATTTTTGTTGTAATTCAACCAGTTTTGGAACTTTTGGCACTACGTAAGGGCAGTGATTGCACATAAATACAATTAGCAAGGCTTTGTTGTTTGCAAATTCTTCTATAGAATGGTTTTTTTCGTCAATTCCTTTAAGCAAAAAATCCGGTGCGCTTGAGCCTTTTTGCAATACCGTATAATTGGATGGTGTTAAACTCATTACTCAAAAAAAGACCAAAGATTTTATATCGTGATCTTTCCTTTTTGCCAGTCCAAAATGAGTAAAGTGGAAATGGCATTCCAATCTGCTTTTCCCCCTTTAATCAGTCTTCCTTTTTTTTGAGCTAATTCTTCCAAAAAGGTTTCAGAATCTCCCGGCCATTTTACGCCATAGGTTTCTTGCAAGGCCTGCGCATTGTGTTCTTGAATCCAGGCAGCCAATTGTAGGGCAACGCCTTCCTTGTCTTTTAATTGATTAGGGTTTTTACTCCCAATCAATGCCAATTCAAATTTGTTTCGTTGTTCGAATGGAATCACACCCGGACTATCCATTAAATACTGGTCTTCAAATAGTTTCACTAATTGTCTTCCTCGAGTAAAACCGGCTTGGCTGGATGTTTTAGCGGCTTTTCTTCCAGCCAATGCATTTAATATCGTGCTTTTTCCCGTATTCGGATATCCAATGATTGCTATTACCGCGGGTTTTTTTCCCATTAATTGGCGCACTTGTTTTTTTAATCGTGCAATTCCTTTTTTGTGTTTGCTGGAAACAAAAATAGTTGGCGCAACTTTTTCCAGTTCTTTTTTGTGAGTTAAGGCTGTTTTTTTGGAAATCAAATCGCTTTTATTGAGTACGATCACGAGTTTTTTTCGATGGCGTAAAATCTTTTGTTCTAGTGCAAAATGCCTGGTTAGTTCGGGCAAGCGCGCGTCTAATATTTCTAGCACGATATTGCTTTCTTTAATCGCTTTTAGGGTATGATACCATAATCCCATAAAAATCAAATAGAATAAAGGCAAAAAGATATTATAATAGTTTCAAGTGCTTGGTGAACTGGTCTATGAGGTGCTCGGGAGCCGGTCCAATGGCAATGGCAGTGGGCTCTCCGGGCGCAATCTGAGTTCTGCCTGCATCTTTGATGAGAGCGGTGGGCAATTTTTTTTTAGCAGCATCAAACAATTCTAATAATTCTTTTTTGCTATTCACTTTTAACACGATTTTGGCTTGGCCTTGGTTTTTCCATTCTAACAACCAATCGAGTTCTTGTTGCTGGGTTTTTTCAACAGCAGTTACTGAAGCATGAGAGCTTTGCGCGGCTATTTTTCCTTTTCCCATTCCCAAATCAGTTCGAATCACAATTGCTTGTTTAAATTCCATGGTACTGCCATTCCAATTGTTTAAATGGTTTCAATGGACTCGAGTATTTTCGATCCGTCCAATGTTTGTTGGTTTCCTTCCGGGGCTCCTGGCGTGGTGTGCACTACTTCTTCTATTGGGGTTGTTTCTTTTTCTGGAAGGGGTTCTGGTTCTGGATTGGGTTTTGGTTCTTGGCCTTTGAACGTAAGTTTTTTGGTAATGCCATTGTTACCCCATAAAAAAGAGAACTCTTTGGTTTCGGCGGTGTTTAGCCATACTTGTTTGGAGCGGGGCTGGGAATAGCCTTTTAGGGTAAAATCTTTTCGATATTCTACTAGTACTCTTCCATTATGGTTTTCGAGTACCTGAAAAATGGGTTCAGTGTTTTTAGGAGTAAATTCGAATCCTTCTTTTTCTTGTACTCGCACTTCTTTTTGAGTGGTTCTTTTTTGGAATGGTGGTTTCCAGTCTTGAAAGACTTCACTGATCTCAAATAACAAGCTCATTTTTTGGTCACTTTAAAGAAAGGATTGCTTGAAATTAATAAACATTTGGTTGTTATGTAAAAGAAAGTAGTCTTGTTTTAACAGCTTTTATTACAATTTGAGGCTATACCATCGCCTTCACTACAAACAACTGGGTCGCCCATAAAATTTTCTAAACACTTTCCGGCAGTACACGTATTACCGCCGGATTCGCTGTTTTGAGGTAAATTAGCCCCAAGAATATCAATAAGGGATGGTAAAATAGTATCGCAAGAAGCATT
>JAHJAQ010000133.1 GCA_018813975.1 Microcaldota archaeon | reverse complement strand
TCCCACATAACTTTATTCGCACTAATGTCATGGCTGATAGCCCCCATTGAATCAATCCAATCCATGCATTTTTGAGATTCTAATCCTTCCTGACACGGAGAACCATAAGATCCGCCCGGCCACTGATGCCCCATTCCCTCAATTGCACACAAGGAAACTTCAGTGCCTTCTGTATTAGGGCCGTAGGTTATGCAAGTAGCATTATTGTTTTCAAAAGTAATTCTGGATGCGTCACTAACACCATTTAATTTTCTCCAGTCATCAAAAAAATTCGGTACTGAACCGCATTCCCATTTAAACGGTTCTTTAAAACAAAGAATTCCAAAAACTTTACAAAAATATTTGGCAAAACAACCACCGCACAATCCACTTTCCGCATAGCCCGTACACGGATCTTCTGTTCCGTGAAAATGAATAGTTGGAACGGGCCTTTCAAGAGGACAACTCTCAAAAACGCCTTGCGCACCAATAGGGGCAATTGCAGCAATCTTATCAGATAATTCACAAGCAAGACGATACGCCATAATCGCCCCGTTAGAATGGCCAGTAACAAAAACCCGGTTATAGTCAATATTAAAGTCTGTTTGTAGCCGGTCAATCAATTTTGAAATAAATCCAACATCATCCACATTTTCTTCCATTGCAGAAGGACAACACCTTTCCCCATTCCAAGACCCGAGTGTTTTTCCCAAAAAATTTTTACCAGTTCCTTCAGGGTAAACAACAATGAATCCTTCTTGGTCAGCGGTAGTATCCATTAAAGTAAATTTTTTCATGCCTTCTCCGTTCCCTCCACCGCCATGAAGAACCAAAACAACTGGAGTTAAAGAATCTCCGTTATAAGAAGGAGGAACATGAACCAAATAAGTTCTTTTTAGTCCATAATGCAATAATGAAAAATCATAATCGCCCGGGCTCTTCTCAGATCGCACAGTAGAAAGTATGCTAAAAAAAACAATCACCAAAAAAATGATACCAATCAAAATTACTATTTTTTTGGTTTCAAAAAAACACCAAAAAAACAATTCATTCGAAACTATTTAATTAACTTTGTTGTCTACATAACTTGTTTTTGGTTTTGCTTTTTTTACTGTAATTTTTTGCTTGAACATCGGGCAGTCTAAAACCAGTGTTTCAAACTCGCCTCCTTCTCCTGCTGCATTGAATCCAAGTTGTTCTTGCAATTTTTTCAGCTCGCTTATTGTTTTTTTGTTTATTGTTTTTCCAAGCCATTCTTTGCTTAGCCCTTGTGCCGCAATACTGCTGAAAATTATTTCAAACTTGTTTTGAAGCAGTTCTTCAAGTTCTTGCAGTTGTTCTTTCTGCCATAAAGGAGAATAAATTTTTAGCCCTAGTGAATCGCATACTTTTTCAATGCGTTCTCTTTGGTAATTGGATAACAGAGCACCGTTTACGATTCCGTCAAGATTGAATTTTTGTTTTGCTTTTTGAATGGTTTTTTTCAGTTCTTTTAATTCCAGTTCTTTTTTTCCGGGGGTGCTGCCAAGAATAAGCGGGATCTGGCTTGCTTTGCTTTGCACCTTTACAAGATGAATATTAGGGGTATGGAACATGAAAGAGTATTTGTTTTTGCTTTTCATGCTTATCAGGCATTCGATTGAATAGTTTTTTTGCTGTTGTATAAAAGCTGCGTACCATCCGTCTTTTCCGCCGCTTATTAAAGCGCCTAGCCTTTGTTTTGGTTTTTTTAAAAATGATTCTAAAAAAAGGCCTTTTGTTTTAAAGCCGTTTTTTTTTGCAATTTTTGTTATTAGCTTGTCCGCATTGCTTCCGTATTGTGCTGCTTTTTTTGGCTGTTCAGTGAACTCTAATGGCAGGCCCCATTTCAGGCCTAATTCCCTTAGCGGTTTTTTGTTTGTTTTTTCTTTGATTTTTTCTTTTGCCAGAATGTTTAATGCAAATGAAACGAATTTCGGATCGTAATAAGGAATACGCAGTTCTACCTTGTTCTGCATTGCAACTATGTTTTCGCGGTAAAGGTCTGTTTCAAATGCTTTTAGAACATAAGAAAAGCAGTCTTTGTTGACGTAGTCGAGTCCGAAGCTGACTTGGAAGGCGTGAGGGGTCTTGGTTTGC
>JAHJAQ010000132.1 GCA_018813975.1 Microcaldota archaeon | reverse complement strand
TGCGCATGGCTTTTTCTTTAGTGTTAACCCAAAATCTAGGCTGGTTGATTTTGGATGAACCCACGCACAACCTGGATTCAATCGCAATACAAGAACTAGCCGGATTGCTCAAAAATCGGTTGCCAGAACTCGTCGACCAAATATTTATTATTACGCATGACAAGCAATTAGAACAAGCGGCTTCTGGTTCTTTGTATGAAATTTCGCGTGACAAGAATGTAGATGGAGCCAGCAGTCCACAAGAAAAAATAAGCTAAACTAGTCTTTTTTTTGTTCTAGTTTTCGTGCCATATACCCTGCAATCAAGTTTCGATTGATTTTGGCAAAGGGAATACCTAACTCAGTTAAGGCACGCTTGTTTTTTTCAAAATCAGTTCCAAACTTTTCAGGGGCTTCTTGTAACAACAAATCCGCTTTGGTTCTTAATCCCTTTAAAAGTGCTTTTCCCAAAAAAATCACAATCCAATAAAAAGACTAACTAATGCGTTCTAGTTCTCCATCAGGATATTGACGCAAAACCGTTAAAGGTAATACTTTTTTTTCCAGTTCTCGCCCTGCAATTGAGCGCACGGTATCCTCTTTTGAGACCCGTAATAAAGCGGGTGCTCCCAATGCAAGTTGTAGGGATCTTGCCCCAATCAATCGCGTTATTTCAAATCGTGTTAATACTGTCAAACAAAAAACCTCAAGAAAATCGATTATAAGGAAATTGTCGCAAAAAACCTTTAAAAACCCGCCTACCGACTTTTAGATGCAACAGGTAGCCAAAAATGCCAGTCTACCACTTGAGGCACGGGCATTTTTTCACTTTGGGCAAAAGCCTTTGCCAAGCCAAAACCATTGCTTTTTTGAATAAACACCTTGCCAGAAGCTGTTCGAGGCAATACGCGAAACCCATTGGATTGGCTAAAAGTCACAAAACGCTTTAAGGAATACTGTTGGACAATCAAAACCAGTTCTGCAAATCTAGTGGAAAAAAATGGTGTTGGGCTCGGCGTGTGAAAAAACAAGCAAGGCAGTTTTCCAAACAATTCATTCAATACGAAAAGCGCTTTTTTTTGAAAAAAGAAAAATGGGTTTTTTTCCAAGAACCATAAACCCAATACTTTATCCTTAACCAGTGCTTTTTTTTCAAGGTCTTGGTTTCTGTGCTCTAGGGCACGGATTTGTCTTGAAAAAGCATTCAATGTTTTAGATAACATGGACTCTTTTTTTTTGCAAAACCAATACACTTTTTTCCCAAGCCCCATAATCACGCCATTGGATTCTTGTTCTAGTTTTTCCGCATCCGATAAAGGGCATTCCACTATTTGGCCTTCTTGAAAAGGACCAATTGGAGGAAAAGACAAACCAAATTCTTGTTGGCGTCTTTCGCGAGCACTTCTTTGAAGGTGTAAAGCATGAAAGGAACAAGCAAATCCTTCAAATAAAGAATCAAAAAAAAAGCCATTCGAAACCACACGCACTTTTACCAAAGAATGCGGAAACAGATTGGGGGAAGCGGGATTTTCCGGTTTACAACAAGTACAATTTATGGTTTCCAATCCCAAATTATAATAGGCGCGCGTACACAACAAGGAAACAGAATTGGCAAAATCAAATTCAGTGGTGTTTTCAAAAACGCTTAAAGGCAAGGAAAAACCAACCGATTCTTTTTTGGCGACAAGCTGTTTATCAGAACAGATAATGCCGGCCAAAAAAAACTGGTTTTCCAATAAGCCTTTTTCGCGTTGTTCAGGGGAAGGGGAGAGCGATGAAAGCGGTACTTTTAAAACATTAGACCAAACAAGCGATTCACATAATTTTTGCGCGGTTTCCAGTTCATGGCTTTCTAATAATTCGCCTACGGTTTCTTTGAAAGAAACCGGCAAAAAGCCCAAAGAATCAGTGGGCAGTAGCAATCCTGTGACTTTTTGAGGGCCGGAATGAAACAAAAAAGCATCAAAAAAACCCCATTCTTGTTGCAACAAAAATTGGCGTTCTGGTGCCAATAACAAGGAAACCGCAGTAGTTTTTTTGTATAATTGTTGTTGAATGTCTTGTAAGAGCGAAAAAGAAGCACCCAATACTTTGAGTGTTTTTTGCCTGGTTTCCACGATTTGAATTTTTTTAGATTGTTGGCTTGAAAGCAGGGAAAACAATTGAAGAGCTGTTGCCGTGGTTAATAAAGTTGGAAAAAAAGCATAGCGCTGGCTCTTAGTCGCGTGTGCATTGGAAAAAGAGCACACTATCTCTTGGTTGGCTTCGTTATAGCAAACCCTGGTTAAACTATACACTATATTGGGAGTTGTCATTGCAAAAAAGGTTTGCTTGGGGCCTTAAAAACAAGGGGACGCAGGTCACTTCCAGTAAAAAAGCAATGAAACAGGCTCAAGAATGCGTTATACGCGATATTGGGGTTTGCAAGCGTCTTTTTTGCAGTGACAAAAAAATTGCTTGCAACAAGGGTTTTCGCCTGCAACTGCTAAATGCCTGCAGTTTTCCCAGCTTCCTTTCGCATCAACAGCAAAAACAGAAACCGGTTTTTCAGCAGGCGCGGTTATGGCAGTGGCTTTTGGCTTAAAAATAACAGAATCAGAGGATTTTCCCCGAACTCTTTTAGAAGATTCTACAAAACTGCCCAAACCCATTTCAATCAAACAAGAAAATAGTCAAACTAATTTAAAAAGTTATAGGAATTCTTCTGTTTCTTTTTCAATGGTTTCTTTTTGCTGTTCAAATTCTTTGGCTGCTTCTTCCAATGTTTTTTCGTGCTTGGAATCCGCAGAATAGTTCTTGCGCACTTTGAAAAATACGGGATAATTAACGGCTTCTCCCACTAAAAGCGCTTCTCCAACGCGCAAACTGGTTATCATGCGTTCTGAATCACTATCAATGCCTTCACTGCTTTCACCAATGTGCTTTAAATCGTACGGATTGGTAATGCGTAAAATCAAATGCGAATTACAATTGGCCAATGCTGTTGTACTCAAGTGTTTGGGGCGTTGAGAAACCAAACAAAGCGAAAC
>JAHJAQ010000015.1 GCA_018813975.1 Microcaldota archaeon | reverse complement strand
TTAGTCCACCTAATTCTTCTGGCGGACCAGGATCGCATTCTTCTAAACCATTTATGCCGCCATTTCCGCACAGCGAACAAGTTGATGTGTTAATCATACAAACGCCACTGCACGTTGCATTTTTTCCGGGAGCAAAATATTCTCCGGGTACAACTTCATAGTTTTCACAACCAGCGTCAAGCGGAAAATCGCTTCCATCGCATTGTTCACTGCCTTCTTGTATGCCATTACCGCAATTATGACAAGCACTCGTGTTAATGGTACAACTACCCGTGCACACTAAAGAACCATAACTACCAGCGCCCAAAGAATTGCACGTTTCACCATCAAAATCACTTCCATCACAGTCTTCATCAGGGTCTACACCGCCATTACCACAATTGGTTGGTGTTCCAGTACTTCCAAAACTAGTGTTCATGGTTCCGTGAGCGGTTCGAGTAAAATTGTCCGGATCAGTATAGGAAACCGTTATGGTAAATGATTTTCCACTCCAATCCGAATCAGGTTCAAATGTAATGGTTTCTTTTGCCCCGATTTTAAAAGTTCCTGTTCCCTCCCATGTTCCACCAGAACTGGCACTTGCTGTTCCGTTTACTGGTGCGCCAGTAGAATCTGTTACATCGAGATTCATGGCGTGAAGTTGCCTGCCTGTTTGATTAACAAAAACAAGTTGTAGCGATTCGCTTGCACTGGAAGGCACTGCGCTATTGAGCAGGACAATTCCTTGGTTAAAACCACTTACATTTCCAGTTGAAACCATTCCAGGTTCAATCAATATCACTAGACTCGCTACAATAACGGCTACTACTACCATTGCCCAGCCATAACTCATCAAATACTCAAGAGCAGACTGGCCCCTTTTCTGATGCTTTAGGACAGTTATAGCACTTTTCATGGGTTTCAAATAATTGTTTTTTAGTATAATAAATGTTTCGATGAGCCAAAAGCTTTTTTTAACCAACGTTTCTTAATACTAAAACAGCCTTTTTAAAAAAAAGCTGGCGAAAAAACTGTTTGTTGTGAGGTGGATTATAGTGAATTTGGTGTTTTTAGGCAAGCAAGGCGTGGGAAAAGGAACCTATGCCCAACGATATTCCAAAAGCGAGGACATTCCGCATTTATCCATGGGAGACTTGTTACGAGCTGAAATCAAGACTGATTCAGAATTGGGCAAACAAATAGCAGAAATTATTAATGCGGGTAATTTGGTTCCGGATGAAATGGCCTTGCAAATGCTCGAAAAACGCTTGCAACAATCGGATTGTGAAAAAGGATTTATTTTGGACGGCTTTCCCAGAAACCTAAACCAAGCAAACCTACTGGAAAAGTCCTTAGATCGCTTGGGTAAAAAAATTGATTGTGTAATAGATTTTTTTGCATCAGAAAAAACCTTGATGGAACGATTGGGAGGTAGATGGCAGTGCAAAAAATGCGCTAAAATTTATCATACTACTAATCTGCCCTCAAAAGTAGAAGGAAAATGTGATTTAGATGGTGCGGATTTGTATCAGCGTGCCGATGATAAGCCAGATGCCATTCAAAAACGGTTTGCGATTTACGAAGAACAAACCAAACCACTAATAGATTATTACAAAGAAAAAGGATTGTTATTGGACATGAATGCCGATCGAACACCAGAAGTCGTTTTGAAAGATCTTTCAAAAAAACTCCAAGAAAAAAAGAAGCAATTGCAATGAGCGCACCAGTATTAATTGTAGGTTCTTTTGGATTGGACACCCAATCCACGCCATTCGGAAAAGTAAAAGATGTTATTGGTGGTTCTGGTCCGTATGCTGCTTTGGGCGCCCGATTTTTTGCCAAAACCGCGGTCGTGGGTTCTGTTGGAAACGATTATCCAAAAGAGTTCTTGCAACAAATGCAATCTATTGGCATTGATACAAGCGGATTGCAATACAGCAAACAAAAATCTTTCCGATGGTTTGCGGAATATGGTTTTGATGTTAATGCACGAACCGAACGAGTCGAACTAAATGCGTTATTGGATTTAAAACCGGAATTGTCCGAATCCTTCAAAAAACTAGAATATTTGTTTTTGGCAACTGAAAATCCTTCCAAACAAAAACAATTTTTGGACTTGTTTGAAAAAAGGCCTAAACTGGTTTTAGCAGACACCATTAAATTGTGGATTGAAGAACAACGCAATGAAGTATTGGAAATGGTAACGCAATCGGATTTTATGATGATGAATGATGGCGAAGCACGCGAATTGTTTAAAACACCTCAGCTTTCCAAAGCAGCCCAAGAAATTTTAAACCGTAATTCCGAGTTTGCTTTAATCAAAAAAGGAGAGAACGGTGCGGTTCTTTTCTCCAACAGCCTTTTTAGAAAAAAGGCTGGCGAAAAACCAGTGCAAAAAGGTTCAAAAAGTCAAATCGGTTTTTTTGCGGTTCCGGGTTATCCATTAGAAAGCGTTAAAGATCCTACCGGCTGCGGGGATTCGTTTGCCGGTGCCTTGCTCGGTTTTTTGGCAAACAAAGAAGAAGTTAGTGAAAAAGTCGTTCGAAAGGGAATGGTTTTTGCGAGTGCAGTAGCTTCTTTCAATGCCGAATCTTTTTCGTGTGATCGCTTGTTGGAAATAACCAAAAAAGATATTGAAAATCGCGTGCAAGAATTCAAAGAAATCGTTCGGTTTTAATAGGTTTTGCTAAATTGTTTTTTGGTATGTTCGGCAGTAGAAAACCCGCCTTGGCAATCTCTCGAAGAATGTTACTCAAGAGGCACAAAATCAGAAAAGCAAATTCTGGCAGAAGAGAACGCTCAACCCGCGGGGGTTGGGAATATGAAAGAAGAAAAATAAATCCGGATATTTTCAGACCATTGAAAAAGGGGGAAATGCGTTCTGGAACGGCTAGAGCCATTTTTGTTAATAAGGGAGTTGCGTCGCGAAAAAGTGCAATGAAAGAACAAATAGAAACAGCGAAAAGACTGAATCGGATTTCTAAGAAAAAATAACCATTCCCTTTTTAACAATTAAAACATTATATTTTCAATATGCCGACGTTTCCTCCAAGATATCGAAGAGCAGCACGCCCTAAAAAAGACCTTCGTTATTGGCGTAATCCAAACCAAATTTTTCATATCAAAAAGGTTGATGAGCAGACTCATTCTCGACTAGACGGTAGTTCTGAGTGGAGGATAGAACAACGTCGCTTAAATCCTAAAACAACCGGTGCATTGGGGTTAAAGGTAAAAGCAGAAAGGGAATCAAAAGAGATTTCAGGAACAGCAAGTCAATTATTTGACCCT